>JAPLKA010000111.1 GCA_026388315.1 Pseudomonadota bacterium
ATCTTTATCCATAGAACGACAATATCCTTGCAAATCCCCTAAAATACATCATATCTTTTTATGGTACGGGCACTGCTAAATATAATAATAAAGTTCGTAAAAGAATAAAGATAATGGAAAGGAGGAAGGATAGATGAAAACCAAAAAAGTATCCTTGGTCATATCGGTTTTGGGGTTGATAGCGCTCTGCCTGGTCACGGTTTCTCCTGCTCATGCCTATTCGATACTTGTGTATGGAAGGAAGAGTTGCGGCTTTACGCAGACCATGAGGCAGAACCTGGATAAAAATAAATATCATTATACTTACTATGATGTGGACAAGAATAAAGCGAAATTATCTGAGATGTGGGATAAAATACATCGCGGCTGTCCGTCATGCTCAAGCACCAGGCTACCGGTAATGGATCTTAACGGAAAGATACTCATAAGACCGTCTTTTGAAGAGGTAAAGAAGAAGATCGGCCATCCATAGATCCTGAATAAATGTGTTGGACACAAGGCAGAGGACCACGCCTTCAAGCGTTGATGAATGCATTATTATTTGCGCAGCGCGTGTATATATCAGTGCCACGGGCTTGCCCGCGGGAATCTATTACTGGGGCTTGCGTCGCCCCCTCCACCGGCAAAGCCGCCGGAGCCACCCCTTCTGCTCGCAGAAGCTCGCCTGATTCCCACGTACTTGCCCGCGGGAATCTATTCTTCCGGCTGACTCAATTTTTTTTCAAATCCCGGAATGATTGATTTGATGAATGCATTCCGGAGAAGGTTGATGAAAATCTCCCAGGTACTCGTGCCGGGACTTTCGAGAGTTCCGGAGACAGCGGCTCTGGTCGCCACCTCATTACGGGCTCTGTTTTCGAGAAGCTTTGATATGCCTCCCACCGTCCACACGTAGAGCGTATGGGAGAGGCTCTTCTCCTGTCTTGAACGACTGTCGTAAACCTTCATGTCTTTGAAGATGGGTTTTATGTAACCGTTCACTTTGTTATCTTTGATCGACAACTCCGAATAGAAGGAGAAGAGACCCGATTTGATATCAAAATTTCCGTAGACTCGGAAAAGATCGCTCATAGCCGGCATCTGAGTATTCTCAATAGCCACACTGACATTGAAATCAGGATTCTTCGTTTCCGGCCGGAAGGTGCCGGTCACTTTAGTATTGCCCGTTCCCATGAACTTGCCCTTCAATTCGAATGTTGCCGGACCCTCTGTGATCTGATTGCTGAAGTTTCTCAGGTTTGCTTCCATTTGATCGATAGAGAGGCGATAATTGGGCCGGGTCGTCCTGTTTACGTACCCGAAATTGCTTGCTTTGATCCTGAGCACCTCTATCCTGATCTTCGAGGCGGGCTCGTTACTCAGTTCTTTTGCCGTGCGCACAACCTGCCGGATCCTTTTCTTCTCCACGGCCACAGTTTGCGGAAGGTGGAGATAATCAACATCAGCCCCGTTAATGTCCAGATTCTTCAGGTTGACTGCAGTGATATGGGGGTTATATTCCAGAACTCCCTTTGCTGACAGAATTCCTCTTCGGATGGAAATATTACGGCGGGTCATAATCGGGTTGAAATAGCTCAAATCCATATCACTCAGGTCGATGCCCGCCTTGGCCCAGGGGTGAGGCTCTCCAAGAAAATTGGCATATCCGTCAACAGCGATTCTGCCTTTCTCGAAAATTCTTCCCTCCAGGTGGATGGGCGAAGGGTAGACATTGTCAGGATAATGGATATTCCGGATGTTGGAGGCCAGGAAATTGATCCTGTTCATTTGGAGTGGCTTGTAAGGTCCTTCATCCACATAGGTAACCTCCCCGTCATGGATTGTAAGTGCGTTTATCTTGAGGGGATATACGGACGCGAGGGCTTCCTGCCATCCTTTCTGTTTGAGGGGAACCTTGCTCTCCTTCTCTTTACGAACATGGGTTAAGTTGATGTAGAACTTCGGTCGGCTGAACGATAAATCACCCACCAGATGGCCGGTGAGCACTTCCCTCCAATGAACGCTTGCGTGAAGCCGGTTGATGTTCGCGATGGGCGGATTCGGATTGGCCTCCTGCACCAGAATCAGATTGTCAAGATCCAGAGAGAAGGCGAGGGGATGGAAATAAGCCTTTCCGATATGGACCGTATATCCCTTCAAATTACTATTGATCCTGTTCTCCATATACCGCCGCAGGGATTCACTGCTTATCAGATAAGAGAGTGCAACGATGCCCAGGATTACCGCGGCGATACTTGAGAGAACCCAGACTCTCCGTCTGCTTAAATGGAAAAAACTGCTATTCATGAAATGTCCCCAATTTTATTCCTTGAGTTCCGGTTTCAGAAGAAGACTGTAATCTCCATAGTCGGGACAAATTGCTATAGTATATCGACGTCCGCATGAATCCCCCATACAAGACGCACACCGGATTACCCGAGAGATACTACAAGGAATCTCTCCGTTCGACTGGAACGAATTGATACAGGAGCTTGCCGGTTATTGCTGCCTCTTTATCCTGTTTACATAATATATATAAGCACAATCATCGCTTTTGTCATAAATAATTTCTTGCGGAACAACTGTGCGGTGATAAGTAACATCTAAGTTGTCCTGCCTATAAATCAGTATTTTTATGCTCGGCTTTGCTTCATAACATCACCTAATCCCTGTAGCGAAAAAGATGACACGCTCATGCACAAAAGCGCTACAAAATAATTGTCGGTTCTGCGACAGACAAGAACGATTGCCTGTTGTATCCTGAATACAGAGGTAACAGGAGGTATAAGATGACGAACAAAATGAAACTGATCTTTGTTATTGCGGGCACTGTTTCCGCTGTCTTCTTTGTGCTGTGTACGCCGTTTGCCGTTGATATTGCCGACCAGGTACTCTCAGCAGTTGCGAATGCGCTCGGCCAGCATGAGGCGCCTACACTTTCTGCTCTGACAGTATTGGTAATTCCCGGTCTGTATATGTATCTTGCCTTCGGGCAGAGAAGATACCCATAGCTTAGACTTTTAGTACTTAAATAAGATAAGGAGGAACTATATATGAAGAAACAGAACGTATTGAGGATTTGTTTTGCAGTGGTGTTTTTGCTCGGGTTCATAGCCTGTTCTCTTAATGTGCTGGCTGAGGAGAAGACCCCCGCGCAAAAAGCGTACCAAAAAGGTCTTGAACAGGGGTTGCAGGATTCCCTGGGCATGCCGGTTCTGAAAGGAGATCTCTGGCAAAAGATGACGCGCGATTCCAAGGTGGCATTTATCTGGGGTTTTGGACATGTGGTGTCAATTGAGTATTACCTGATGGAGAAATACCCGGAGCTTAAAAGGGATAGTTTTGTATCGAAGGTTGTTGAGGGAATGGCTGATACACCCATGAATGAGGTTGTCGCCCGGGTGGACAGGTACTACGATATGCATCCGGATCAGATTGAAAAGCCAGTAACTAATGTGCTCTGGGACCTGATGATCAAGCCGAACATAAAAACGGGCATCGCTGGCCGTCCACTCAATAAGAAGCCATGAAAACGTTACAACTAAAAAGGAGATATGAAATGAAACGTATTGTAATTATTTTTGTTATGTTTGCTTTTGTTTTTACCTTTGTCGGATGTGCAGGAATGAGTAGAACACAACAGACTACACTGAGCGGGGCAGGCATTGGCGCTGTCGGCGGCGGCGTACTTGGCGCATTGGTTGGAGGAAGCCCTCTTGTTGGAGCAGCCATCGGTGCCGGTGTAGGCGGAGCCGCAGGCTACATAGTCGGCGAGCATAAGTAGGGGTATATCCGTATTCGGATATGCCTACTCAATAAAAAAGGAGAAAGTAAAATGAAAAAGACGTTTGTACGATCAATGGTTATTATGGTTATTATGGCAGTTTCTATGTTTTTCGCAGGTTCAGGTGTTGTGCAGGCGCAAGCGGCCGATGAAGCGGGGACCATGTATGTTGTCACGTATGGCAAGGGCATTATACTGACTTCGCCTGACAGCGAAACGTGGACTATTAGGAGTTACGGGGCTCAAGTACCTCTTGCCGACGTGGAATACGGTAACGGTACATTTGTGGCGGTGGGCGCCCGCGGTATGATCGTGACAGCCTCACAGGACGGGGCAACATGGACCATCCGGCAGTCCGGCGTCACCAGCGACCTCTGGGCCGTCAAGTATGCAAAAGCAAAAGGGATCTTCGTGGCAGTCGGCAGTGCGGGTACGGTCACCACTTCGCCAGACGGATACACATGGACCAAAAGGGCTAACTTGAGCCCCTATGCCATGAGGAATCTCGCCTACGGCAAGGATAATTTTGTCACCATCGGCGAGATGGGCTACATCTACAACTCACCGGACGGTATCAACTGGGTACGTCGGGGCAACCTGCAATTTACCGACCACCTCTTTGGAATGGCTTATGCTAAGGGAACGTTTACAGCCGTCGGGGCAAACGGGAGAATCATGACGTCGCCCGACGACGGAGTAACATGGACACAGCGTTATTCAGGAACGACAGAGTATCTCTCTGGTATCGCATATGGTAATCAGAGATTTGTAGCCGTGGGTGCATATGGCACGATCGTGACGTCGCCTGATTCATGGAACTGGACCACAGCAATCTCGGGTTCACAAAGCTGGCTTGGGGCAATTGTTCGTGCGGGTAAGAAATTTATTGCTGTCGGTACGGATGGCACGATATTAACATCGCCAGACGGGATAAGCTGGTCACCAAAACTCTAAAAGTAAGGGGAAATACAATCCCCGGAAATAGATTCCCCGGTTTACCGGGGGATCTATTTAAAAGGCGAATCACATGTTATGTACAATTGTAATACTGATAGTTCTGTGGCTGCTGGGACAGGCTCAAGCCCCAGTAATTGTAAGGAGGAATGCAATGAAAGTAATGTATCATGTAGCTTTGATGGTGGCTGTTGTCGCTCTGTTAGCGATCAGTGTGCCTGTGTGGGCGTCCGAGATGGATGACCGCATCGAATCATCCGCAAGGAAGTCCTATGTGTTCAAGACCTATCTTCAGGCTAATGATATTAAAATCCAGTCCATGGAGGGCGTTGTTATCTTAACGGGAACTGTCTCCAAAGAATCCCACAAGTCATTGGCCGTGGAGACCGTGGCGAGCTTGCCCGGGGTCAAGAGTGTGGACAACAGGCTGGAAGTCAAAGGGGAATCCCCCGCTGAGAACTCGGATGCGTGGCTCATGGAAAAGGTGAGAGCTACACTCGTGTTTCATAGGAGCGTAGACGCCGGTAGCACCAATATTTATGTTAAAGACGGCATCGTGACCCTGCGAGGTGATGCTGCCAGTAAGGCACAAAAGGATCTGACGACCGAATACACCAAGGATGTGGAAGGAGTCAAAGATGTAAATAATGAGATGATAGTATCCGGGGCTTCTGCAAAGCCAAAAACAACAGTAGGTGAAGATATTGATGACGCTTCCATCACCGCCCAGGTCAAGATGTCCTTACTCTACCATCGCTCGACCAGCGCCATAAACACTAAGGTAGAGACGAATAATGGTGTGGTCACATTGTATGGCAAGGCCAAAAACGCATCTGAAAAAGACCTGGCCGCCAAATTCGCCAACGACATAAGCGGTGTTAAAAACGTAAATAACCGGATGACCATCGAGTAGTCCAAATAGACTCCCGCGGCTTGCCCTGGAATCTAGGCTGCGAGCATAAGCGAGCATGAGGGGGAGGCTCCATTCAGCTTTTGCTGATGGAGGGGGCGACGCAAGCCCCAGTATTTGAAAGGAGAATCACATGTTATCGACGATTGCTGTAATACTGATAGTTCTGTGGCTGCTGGGGCTGGTGACCGGCTATACGATGGGTTATTTTATTCATATTCTACTGGTTGTTGCCATCATCGTCGTGCTGGTCAGAGTCATTCAGGGGCGACGAGTGTTGTAAGCGGGAGGTTCGATGAAACCAAAGATCATAATTGCGATCATGCTGATTGCCCTGGGAATCGCGGCATTCGCTTACCAGGGCATTACCTACACAACCAGAGAGAAAGTCGTTGATCTTGGCCCCATCCAGGTGACGGCTGAGAAAACTAAAACGTTGCCGCTGCCGCCCATTGTGGGGGCTATTGCGCTCGTGGGCGGCATCGTGCTGCTGGTTGCGGGAATAAAGAAAGACTGAAACGGAGGATCGAAGTGACCATGCTGATGTGTATCACTACCTGTCTCAATATTACCAGTTACCTGTGCGTCGCCTCTCTCTGCCTCATGCTCCTTTTCCCATCTTCCCCAGCGACGGCTGCGGACAGGGCCGGCGATGAATTTCTGACCGGTTATACTTCCTCCATCCTTGAGCGGGATTTACACTGGGAGAGAGGCAGCTATACTTTGAAGATTGTCAACGGGGCTGCCACGATTACCTTGTTTAAAGATGATCCGATGCGACGGGAGGCGGCCGACAAGCAGCTGCGCAATATCGACGGACTGCATGGGGTAACGATTGTTGTGAAGTCTGCAGACGCTGGCAAGCCGGGAGCAGTAAACAGGTTTATTGGGATAACCGGCGAAGGGGAAGCCTTTCCGGTGGGCGACCTGTTCCGGCCACTCATCGCCGACCCTAAGCAGCCACGGTTCTTTGTCGGCATCAACCGCTTCAAATCACCGGGTGGGCGGTACACCATGGCGTCAGTCGGCTTCGGAGAGACATTCGGCATGTACAGGTTCTTCGGCAGCCGTGAGGGAAACGGCCTGCAACTGAGCGTGGAAGGCGCCCTGTTCGCCCAGTTTAACATGGACACCTCTTCCTACGACCTCATCAACGCGGATTACACCATTGGTATTCCAGCTACCTACCGGTATGGCGACAATTCGTTCCGCTTCCGCATTTATCACCAGAGTTCGCACTTGGGGGATGAACTCCTCCTGAGTGCTAATCCTCCGGAACGGGTTAACCTCAGCTACGAAGCCATTGAGTTCATCTATTCCCGCGAATGTCGCGGATGGCGAGGGTACGGCGGAGGTGAGTACATGATACACAAGGAACCGGGTGATCTAAAACCAATGAGCGCCCACTGGGGGATCGAGTATCGCGGCAGCAAGCCGCTTGTGTGGAACGGCAGGCCGATTGGCGGGATGGACATGAAGAGCTTCGATGAGAATAACTGGGCCATCGATACCAGCGTCAAGGCTGGCCTCGAGTTCGGTCATCCCAACCCGGGGCAGCGTCGCCTGCGCCTCATGGCCCTGTGGTACAAGGGATTTGATCCGCATGGCCAGTTTTACAACAATAGAGTTGAATACTATGGCATGGAGATGTCTCTGGGATTCTGATGGAGTTTGTAGAGGTTAGTTAATGCGGCTTAAACCGCTAAGGAGTTAGAAATGAAAAAACGTATCTACGGAATTATTGGATTGGTCTTCCTTCTCGGGGCACTGATGCCCCTCGGTGAGATAAAAGAGACAGCCGCACAAGTGCAGGTCGACATCAACATAGGCCCGCCGCCGATTGTGGTTGCCGCGCCCCCGGCGGTGGTCATGGTTCCCCGCTCCAAGGTCTACTTCGTTCCCGACCCGCATATTGACGTCTTCTTCTACAACGGATACTGGTGGTCTCCACGCGGGAACCAGTGGTACCGCTCGAGGGCCTACAAAGGGCCGTGGGGGGTTGTGGAGCGGCGTTACGTCCCTGCCCCCGTACACCGTGTCCCCAGGGATTACCGGGTAGTGTACGAGAAGGAAAAGCACATCCCTTACGGGCAGTGGAAGAAACAATGGAAGAACCAGGCGAAAGCGGAGCGGAAAGAGGACAAGAGGGAGCAAAAAGAGAACAAAAAAGAGCAAAAGCAGGGTGGCGGACACGGTCAGGGCCAGGGCCAAGGACACGGTCAGGGCAAAAATTAGGCTGAACATGGAGGATCAAAAACATGCATCTCACTTATCGTCATGAATTAATGAAACAGACTCTACTGGCTCCAGATTATGCTGAAACAAATATGCCTTTTCATAGCGGGAATGGAAACGGAGAAGGCACTGTCAATGGCAGGGTACATAACATGCTCGCGTTAGCCTTCGTTTTCGATACGTGGTTAAAACCTCTGTCCTCACGGGCAGAAAGGCAAAACCCGAGTCCCATTCAGGAGCACGATCCTTATGTAGAGGGCTTGCTGCGATATCTCCAGAGCCAGAGAAGGGATTGAACATAACAGAATGTGGGCAATGCCATACAAATCGGAACATGTCAATGAAAATAATATAGTAACTACATTAAGGAGAGAAGAATAACGGTATTTAGAAGGGGAGATAGAAACTACATAGTTTAACAAGGCATATTCTGACCCTGATATGTTTACTATAAGAAGCCAAGGAAGATTCATAAAGAAAAAAGGAGAAAATATGAAGACAAAAAAATGTGGCTATTGGATTGTAAGAGGTTTGCTCATGGGAGCACTGCTTTTCGCCGTTTCCGGAATGGTTTCTCCGATCCGGGCAGATGATGCCAAGGACAGCACGCAACTGGTGGAAAAGGCGAGCATGACCCTGGAGAACTTTGTCAAGGCCCAGGAAATGGAGGCTTTTCGCAATCTCCTCAAGGATGCGAGAGGCGTCTTTATTGCCCCCCAGATTCTTAAAGGGGCCTTTGTCGTTGGCGTTTCCGGCGGCACCGGCGTCTTTGTGGTCCGTGACAGGAAAACGGGAACCTGGGCAGGACCAGCCTTTTACACGATTGGCGAGGCAAGTTTTGGTTTTCAGGCAGGCGGTGAGGCCTCTGAAGTGATACTCCTTGCCATGACCGACCGGGGCATCACGGCGCTCCTTGGGAACAGCGCCAAACTCGGCGTAGATGTCGGTATTGCCGTCGGGCCGGTCGGTATGGGAGCAGCAGCTTCAACGGCCAACCTCAGCGCGGATATTGTCACTTTTGCCAGTTCAAAAGGATTGTTTGGCGGAATTGCTCTTGATGGGGCCCTTGTAAAGGTGCGTAACGGATTGAATCAAGCCTATTATCATAAAAAGAAGATCACCCCTACCGATATCCTTATCCGGAAAACGGTCACTAATCCTCAGGCTGAAAGTCTGACCAAGGCAGTTGCCACGGCGGTGGAGGGAAAGTAGCGCCAGGGTTGATTAAACTAAGTCAGAGAGAGATTTGGAGTGGATCTGACAAATCTGTACCACCGTATGACGATTCAGTGAGTGGTACGTGAAAGAGAGGAAAAACGATGACCACAAAAATATGTATTAGGACATTGGTATGGTTACTTGTTCTGCTTATGGCAGTACCTCCTGGTGTTTTTGCCCAGAGTGGCGGTGTGTCTCCTGTGTTCAGGCAGGAACAGTTGGACCAGATGCTCGCCCCGATAGCACTCTACCCGGACTCACTGCTCGTTCAGATACTGATGGCTGCCACCTATCCAATGGAGGTTGTTGCGGCAAATCGTTGGGCCGCAGCAAACCGGAACTTGAGCGGAGACCAGTTCGCTATTGCCCTGGACCAGCAGGACTGGGATCCGAGCGTCAAGTCGTTGGTAAATTTCCCCTCAGTGCTGGGGATGATGGACCAGAGACTCGACTGGACGCAGAGACTGGGTGACGCCTTCTTAAGCCAGGAAGACCAGGTCATGGCCACGGTTCAGAAACTAAGGGCGGCGGCGCAGGCCCACGGTACGCTGCAAAACACAAACCAGCAAAGAGTGGTAACCCAGGGCCAGACTATTGTGATTGAGCCCGTCAACCCGCAGGTTGTATACGTGCCCGCTTACGACCCCATGGTCGTTTACGGTCCCTGGTGGTATCCCGCCTATCCTCCCTACCATTACTATCCGGTTGGAGCAGTAATAATGGGCGTCGGGATATCCTTTGGATTAGGCATAGCCATAGGAATCCCATGGGGTTATGCCTGGGGAGGTTTCGGGTGGAGCCACCATAACGTAGAGATCAATGTGTACCGGAACGCTAACTTCAACACTCATATTAACCGCACTATTTACGTCAATCGGTATGGCGATGGGGGGCATGGCACATGGCAGCACGACCCGATACACCGAAAAGGTGTCGTATATAGGGATAATGTTGTAGCCCAGCGGTACGGACAAGTGCCTAAGGGTAATCCTGATGCGAGACGTGACGTCAGAGGCCATACTCCGGACACTACGGGAATGTCAACGCAGACCCGGAACAAGGGGGACGTGCAGGAGCGTAGAGATGTTTCAGGGGTTAACCGGCCTCCGGTACAGAAAGACAAGAGTACTACCGCACGTCAGGCACCGCAACAGCAGAAAGCTCAGGCACCGCAGCAGCAGAAAGCACCCGCCGTTCTTAGCGGTGTCGGCAGCAGTGGCCGTGAGGTGAAGACACAGAGTGACCGCGGCCTTGCGAGCCGCCAGACTGTGATCACCCCGAAAGCCGGCCCGGCGCCCCGAAGCGGAAACGTAAGTCGTCCCAGCGGTGAGAAAGCAAACAAGCCGAGTGGTGCAAACGTAAGTCGTCCCAGCGGTGAGAAAGGAAACAAGCCGGGTGGTGCAAACGTAAGTCGTCCCGGGGGTGAGAAAGCAAACAAGCCGGGTGGTGCAAACGTAAGTCGTCCCAGCGGTGAGAAAGCAAACAAGCCGAGCGATAGAAAGCCTGCCGATGCAGGGCACCGTTGATGAGAGTGCGGCCAGAACCACTCACAAATATCCACTTGAGGAGGAATAACATATGATTCACATGGCTTCATATAAGAAACATATTTCGGTATATTGGTTCACTCCGGCGATTATCCTCGTTCTCATGATAACCCTCCTGGTTATTCATTCTCCTGCCAATGCTGCAGCTACCAGGCAGAAGTCTTTCTCGTCTCCTGAAGACGCGGTGCAAGCCATGGTCAGCGCATTAAAAAGTAATGACCAAAAAGTGCTCACGGCCATCTTCGGACGTGGTAGTAAAAACCTTATTTCTTCCGGCGACGAGGTTGCCGACAGAGAAAATCGTGAGCGTTTCTTAAGGTCCTATGAGGAAAAGAACAAACTGGACAGGGTGGGAGACAAAAAGGCAATACTCTATGTCGGAAACGAAGACTGGCCCCTTCCCATTCCTCTTGTGAAGAAGGGTAAATCATGGTTCTTCCACACCAAAAAAGGCAAGGAAGAGATCATTAACAGGAGGATTGGAAAGAATGAGCTTAATGTCATCCGGGTATGTATGGCCTATGTGGACACCCAGCGGGAATATGCGCTCAAGGATCGCGATGGCGACAAGCTTTTAGAGTACGCCGGCAAGTTTATAAGCGAGCCTGGAAAGAAAGACGGCCTCTACTGGGAGACAAAGGAAGGTGAGGAGTTGAGCCCTCTGGGACCTTTCATTGCGGCCGCCAGGGAGGAAGGTTATGCTACAAAGGGACCCGATGACAAACCTGTACCCTACCATGGTTACTATTACAAGATCCTTACGGCCCAGGGGAAGAGTGCTCCGGGAGGGGCTTACGACTATGTGGTCAACGGCAAGATGGTTGGGGGTTTTGCTCTTGTGGCCTATCCTGCCCGGTATGGAAGCTCCGGGATCATGACTTTTGTGGTGAATCAGGATGGTGTGGTTTACGAGAGGAATCTGGGGAAAACGACGGAAAAGATCGCACAGGCGATGGAAACGTTCGATCCGGACAAGGAATGGAAGAAGGTAGAATAAAAAGAGAACGGGGTGGCAGGCCTCGTTGTGGGGGGCGGAGTTCAGTGCAGCACGGTTGAAGGAACGCGGACGTGAATGAAGAAGTAATTTCTTGATGATATAGGAGATGAAAACAACCATGTTTTCCCTGCTGTTCTTTCTCTTAATTTCTATCTTAACCCTCAGCGGAGGATGTGCGACCCTGCCGAACGTTACTGAAACAATCCGCGAGGTGCCGGCTGCCCAGGAACCGCGTCAAATCGCTTCGGCCAAAGGACTGTTATCCCCCAAACAAAGCAAAGCCCTCATGGAACGATTGCAGCGATCTGTCAACGCGACAGACATGCTGGAACGTTATACTGCCGTAATAGAATCGGTGAGTGAAAGCCCGTTGACGAAGGGGAACAAAGTCGTGCTGCTCGTTGATGGTGCGGCCACCTATGCCGCCATGTTCAAAGCGGTAGAGAATGCCAGAGACCATATCAATCTCGAAACGTTTACCATGGAAGAGATTGAGGATGACACGGGTCGCAAGTTTGCTGATCTGTTGTTGCAAAAGCAGGCGGAAGGGGTGCAGGTGAATCTCATCTACGACAGTGTAGGCAGCTACACTACTCCCGCTGCATTCTTTCAGCGCTTGCGCGATGGGGGGATACAGGTTGTAGAATTTAACCCGATAAATCCTCTGAAGCACCGCGGAAAATGGCGTCTCGCCATATCGGACCATCGTAAAATTTTGATTGTAGACGGCAAAGCTGCCATTACCGGGGGCGTTAACATCAGCCAGGTTTATTCAAGCAGCCTTTCCGGAAGGGGAGAAGAGAAAGGGGCGCAGATGCCATGGCGTGATACGGACGTTCACATCGAAGGCCCTGCCGTGGCTGAGTTCCAAAAACTTTTTCTTGACACGTGGCAGAGGCAGAAGGGTGCGACACTCCCCGACCGGAACTATTTCCCCGATCAGAAGGAAGAGGGAAATACTCTGGTGGGAGTGCTGGGCAGTGCCCCGGGAGAGGCCAACAGGCTCACTTTCATTATGTATGTGGCCGCCATCACGTTTGCCGAGAATTCGCTCCATATGACAAATGCCTATTTTGTCCCTGACCCCCAGACGGTAGAGGCTCTCACCGATGCTGCAAAGCGCGGTGTTGATGTAAAGATTATTCTTCCCGGAACAACCGATTCTTCCCTGGCCCAATATGCAGGGCAATATCATTATTCCGATCTTTTGAAATCGGGGGTGAAGCTATACAAGCGCCGCAATGCTTTACTCCACGCAAAAACTCTGGTCATTGACGGGATCTGGTCGACAGTGGGCTCCACCAATATGGACTCCTGGAGCTTTTCAAGCAGTGACGAGGTGAACGCGGTTATTCTGAGCCGCGAGTTCGCTATTGCAATGGAGAAGGTGTTTGCCAGGGATCTTGCGGAGTCCGACCATGTTCGATGGGAAGACTGGGAAAGGAGGCCTTTGTTCCTCAAGATCAGGGAGTGGTTTTCGCATCTATTTGCCCACTGGTTGTAGGCTGTCGTCGAAAATGGGTTTGTTTAGGTTGTGATTCAAGTGGAACCTGGGTGGGCGCTAATTGGTTTTTCTCCTGAGAAAAACATCAGCATCACCGAGGCGATAAAACAAAAAACTCCCCCGGCAAAAAAAGCAGTTCTAAAGCCATCAACCGGCACTTTAAACTCGGAATAAATCGTCTCCATGACAGCAATGCCCATTGCCATAGCGATGTTCATTACTGTATTAAATACGGCTGACACACTGCCCCTGTTTATATCTGAGGCAAAACTCATAATGCAATGATTAATCGGTACGAAGAACATGCCATAGGAAGCAGCAAGCATGATAAGATAAATGACGACACCCACGAGTCCGGTGCCAAAGTCAGCCGCGAACACAAAGCCGGTAATCGAGGCAAAAAACATCGCGAAAGCGGATATCTTATTCGAAGGAACCTTACCGGAAAGGCGGCCGGCGTATAAACCTATTGGGATATAAACTACGGAAAATACCATTAATAGAAAACCTATCTGCTCAGGGCTTAATCCCTGTTGGGTTAGATAAAAAGGTAAAAGAAAATTCCCACCAAAAAACATCAGAAACCCAATTATGGTAGATAGAAGCACTATCGCAAATGCTCGCGTGCTAAAAAGCGACATGTCCAAAAGCGGATTCTTGCATTTTTTCTCCACAGCAAAAAAAGCGACAAAAGAGATAATGGAAAAAAGTTCACAAGCTAATATTATAGGAGAAACCCAACCATGTTCGCACCCCATGTTCAACGTATAAACCAATAAAAATAAACCGGCGGTTGATAGTATGAGTCCGGTAATGTCTAACCCTTGTCCCGGTGTTTTTTCCGGGCCTGCTACATCAGGGATTATCTTGTGACAAAATATTATGGCTATTATACCTGCAGGGAGATTGATCAAAAATATCCAGGGCCAACTAAAATGGCTGATGATCAAGCCTCCCGCTACCGGACCCAGAAGGACACCTAAAGCTGCAGACGTCGTCATAATCGATAAACCCCACCCAACTTTCTCGCGTGGTAAATACAATAGAATAGCGGCATAGGCGCTTACCAGCATCATCGAACCACCAAGACCCTGCACAGATCTAAAAACTATTAAGGACCAGAAATTCGGGGATATGCCGCATAGGAAAGAACTTATTGTAAAAATAATCATGCCCAGCAAATAGATGCTCTTAAGCTTGAATTGATTGCACAGCTTGCCAAACAACATCACTGCTGAAACCTGGGAAAGGACATACGACAAGGCAATCCATGAAGCCTGGCTGACGCTTATTTTGAATACATTAACAAAAGTAGGCATAGCTAAATTGACGATATAGGCATCAAAGCGCACAAAAAAGATGCTCAGAGCCAAGGCTATAACGGTAAGAATGTAATCCTTCTTAAAGTCCGTCAAATTAGAGTTTTTCATTATTTTTCTCTACTGCCCCAATGATGTTCTATAATTCCTGCAAAAGAGGGTAGCCGAGCCGTTACAATAAGTGGTTGGCCAAGCACGCCACATCGTATGAGGCTACCCCATAGGGATAGGATACCACTCAGTGAAAAACTGTGCAAGGAATTACGAATGAAACACCGGTGTCAACAGTAATGAAAAAACCTTTATTGAGAATGAATCTTTACAAATAAACTTACCACATGCAACATTCACTGTGAATGTAATTGTTGAAATCTCCGTAAAGTCAATAACTACGCTGTTTAACACGATTTCTCTTTTGAAACTTTCTGACGAGATTCAGATGGCAATCTTGTAACTCAAATTCCGTGAACCCCTGAACCCTTTTTCCTATTACAAGATACGTTCACGATTCACAGTTTACGACCATCCAGTATCCAGCATCAATCACAAAACATCAACGGAAGATGGTCTGCTATAAGGTAACCTTTTTGGGTGGGGATTATTCTGTTGTTGCGAATTGTCACAAGGCGAGATCGTTTTGCGCGCACGAGGGTTTCATCAAGTGAAGGTTTACCGCTTACATCGCCGAGGGCAACGCCCCGTTTTGTTCTGAAACCAAGGAAGAGGCGTTCCAGCCATAATTGCTCAGGCGAAAGTGTTTCAAAACCATCAATAGGTTTTTCTCCCCTGGTAAGCGCCTCACAATATTTTTCCACAGACCTGTGATTCCACCAGCGCATGCCATCTTTGAAAGAATGGGCGGCAGGGCCAAGCCCGAGACAAGGTATGTGCTGCCAGTATTTTTTGTTATGGCGCGATTCATATTTCTGAGTTCTGGCAAAATTGGATATTTCATAATGGATAAAACCGTTTGATTTCAAACGATTTGACGTTAAAAGGAATAATTTTCTTTCTTCGCATTCACCTGCGAGGCGGAGCTTCCCTTCTGCCTTTAATTGCCCGTATGGGGTTCTTTCCTCAAGGGTGAACTGATAACAGGAAAGATGGGTCGGCTCAAAGGTTAATGCATACTCCAGGGTTTTTGTCCATGTATCCTCTGTCTGGCCCGGCAGCCCGTACATGAGGTCAATACCATAATTTTTAAAACCGGATGACCTGACAAGATCGATAGCCTTTTCTGCAACAGATGCAGTGTGCCTCCTTTTCAGAAAAAGGAGTTCCTCATCATTAAAAGACTGGACGCCTATGCTTATCCTGTTCGCCCCGAGAGATTGCAGGAATACCAGTTTATCTGCTGTAATATCATCCGGGTTTACCTCAATAGTAATTTCCGTATTGTGAGCGAATGCAAAATGTGTCAGGAGGGTATTCATGAGGGTTTCCATTTGCCGGTTGCTGAGAAGGGATGGTGTCCCGCCCCCGAGATAGAGGGAATCAAAGGCGCTGAATTCTCCCTTATACAGGGCCGCCTCCTTCTGAAGGGCCTCAAGCCATGAATCCATTAAAGAAAGGTCTGTTATTGAGTAGAAATCGCAATAGGGACATTTGGTTTTGCAGAAGGGGATGTGAACATAGAGGCCTGGGCGCTTCACTCTGTATCGGTTTTCAGTACCGCCATGAAGGCGCTCTGGGGGATTTCTACCGAGCCTACCACCCTCATCCGTTTTTTTCCCTTTTTCTGTTTTTCCAGGAGTTTCCTCTTTCTTGAAATGTCCCCGCCGTAGCATTTGGCGGTTACATCCTTCCGGAATGGCGTAATGGTTGAGCGGGAGATAATTTTCCCTCCGATGGCGCCCTGAATCGCTATTTTGAACTGCTGCCTCGGTATTTCTTCCCTGAGGCTGTCACACGCCTTTACTGCCCGCTCCCTTGAGCGTTCACGATGAATGATCATGGACAGTGCATCAACCTTTTCGCCATTTACAAGGATATCGAGTTTTACAAGGTCACTCTCTCTGTAGTCAATAATCTCATAATCAAATGAACCGTATCCCTGGGTAATACTCTTTAACTTATCGTAAAAATCAAAGATCACCTCTGCAAGGGGCATATCGAAGGCGATCTCAACCCTCCCTGTCGTAGGATAGTTCAAACGCGAATTCACCCCGCGCCGCTCCATGCAGAGCTTCATCACCGCTCCCACGTAGCGCTCAGGTATCATGATACTTGCCCGTATAAAGGGCTCTTCACCCTTTTCTATTTCTGTAGGGTCAGGATAATACGTGGGGTTGTCTATCGTAACAACGCTTCCGTCAGTAAGATAAAACCGGTATTGAACACTCGGTGAAGTCATGATGATAGACTGGTCAAACTCACGCTCAAGGCGCTCCTGGACAATCTCAAGGTGAAGCAACCCGAGAAACCCGCATCTGAAACCCTGACCGAGGGCTGCTGAGGAATCTTTTTGATATATGAGCGCTGCATCATTCAATTTATATTTTTCGAGGGCATCACCGAGCGACAGGTAGTCATCAGAGGCAATAGGATAAATAGACGAAAAGACAACAGGCTTTACCTCCACAAATCCTGGAAGCAGATTCGGAGCCGGATTTGTGTCAAGGGTAATCGTGTCGCCTATCCGCGTATCACTCACTGTCTTTATGCCTGCAATGAGATAACCGACTTCGCCTGCAGAAAGTTCTTTCTTTGGCTCCATCTTTAGCTGAAAGATGCCGACCTCTTCGACTTTGTGCGTTGTGCCCATAGCCATGAGCCTGATGATATCGCCCTGCCTGACAACCCCGTCAAAGACACGGCAACTCACAATAGTGCCCCGGAATGAATCGTACTGTGCGTCAAAAATCAACGCAGTCAATGGTTTTTCAGTGTTCTCCGATGGCGGTGGTATCCGTTCAACGATGGCTTCAAAAATATCTTCAATACCTGTCCCTTCTTTTGCAGAGCAGAGTAATGCCAGCTCAGCGTCAAGGCCAAGCTCGTGTTCGATTTCGTCTTTCACACGATCAATATCAGCGGAAGGGAGGTCTATCTTGTTGATGACAGGGATGATGACAAGGTTATGCTCCATAGCAGCATAGAGATTGGCAAGCGTCTGGGCTTCAACGCCCTGAGAGGCATCAACAAGAAGGAGCGCCCCTTCGCATGACGCAAGCGCACGGGACACCTCATAGGAAAAATCCACATGCCCCGGCGTATCGATGAGGTTCAATTCAAATTCCTCACCGCTTTTGCTCGTATAAGGCAGGTTAACCGTTTGACTTTTGATGGTAATGCCTCTTTCTCTCTCAATATCCATATTGTCCAGAATCTGGTCACGGAACTGCCTTGCATCAACGAGGTTTGCATGCTGGATGAGACGGTCGGCAAGCGTGGATTTTCCGTGGTCAATGTGGGCAATAATGCTGAAATTTCTAATTTGTTTCATAACGCTGTATTATTTAACCTATAACTCACAAGAGGTAAATAGTTTTCAAACAGCTCTGTTATTTTTTAGTTGTAAATCCACCCCGTCTTATAAGAAAATGGATAGCAACATTCTTTTGTGGTGCAGGGAGGTTTATTATGAGGGTATATTTCTGGGGTACACGGGGTTCGTTACCTGCCTCTGTCTCATCTGAAACAATAAAGAAAAAGATATTCAAGGTCGTTAAAGCAGCAAGCAGTCTCAGTTTTCACAGCGATGAAGAAATAGAGAAGTTCTTGTATAAAAACTTTACCAATAATAACCTTCCGTTTTCTGCAATCGGAAGCTATGGCACCAATACGTCCTGCATCGAGATTGACGGCGGCAACGAATTCGTCCTCTGCGATGCCGGTACGGGTTTGAGAGATTTCGGCAATCATGTTTTGAGAACGATGAGCCAAAGCCACCATCAAAAACCCAATGTTTTCAATCTTTTTATGTCCCACCTTCATTGGGACCATATACAGGGATTTCCATTTTTTACCCCTGCCTATATGGCCGGTAACCATGTTAACATTTACGGGCTTCACGAGGAACTGGAAAAGGTTTTTGTGACTCAGCAGGACCCTCCGTTTTTTCCCGTACCCCTGAAATATATGAACGCCCGGATTACATTCACCGTGCTGGAACCGGGAAAAGAATACGATATTGCAGGCCTCAGGGTGAAAACCATACAACAGAATCACCCCGGCAGTTCGTATGGCTACCGGTTCGAGAAAGATGGAAAAAGTGTTGTCTATTCTACCGATTCAGAGCATAAAGACGAGGCCTATGATGACGATTATCCATTTCTGGATTTTACCAGGGATGCAGACCTTCTGATCTTTGATGCCCAGTACTCGTTGCTGGATGCCATTTCCTTCAAGGAGAACTGGGGTCATTCAAGCAACATCATGGGCGTTGAGCTCAGCGTAAAGGCCAATGTGAAACATCTCTGCATCTTCCATAACGAGCCGACGCTTGATGATGAAAGGCTCGACCAATTTTTAGATGACACGAGGAGGTATCTGAGGATTTACGCGGAATCATACCCGCTTCAGATAGACCTTGCCTACGATGGACTGCAGATTGAAATTTAGGAGGCAAAGATAATTGATTACAGGAATCGGAAGTTTCCCTTTTACAGACATAGACGAGACTATAGACGTTATTTTTTCAACATCGCAGGCAATTCCATTCTGGCCGCAACTGCCGAAAAGGTCTCCTGACGAAAATATGTATACCACATTCCTTGAAGGTGTGCCCTCTGTGGTCATTGATAAGACGAAGGAAACCGTCTTTATGGATACTGAAGACACACAGGGGATAGAGCGGTTCTATGAGAACGTTTATAACGAAAACCTTGAAGCCTTCAGGGTCTCTGAGGAGGCAGCGCCCGGTTTCTACCGTTTTCTGGAGAGGCTCAAAGAAATTGAAGGCGGTGTAAAGTTCATAAAAGGTCAACTGACGGGGCCTTTCAGCATGGGTTTAGGGCTGAAGGATGAAAAAGGTAAGCCGGTCATATATAACTACGGTTACTTCGATATTATCAAAAAAGCCCTGCACATGAAGGCAAAATGGATGATTGCAACTATAAAGGCTAATTATCCGGGGAAAGAGGTTATTATCTTCTTCGATGAACCTTACCTTGTTTCTTTCGGGTCTGCCTATGTCGCGATATCGAAGAATGAGACGATTTCCCTTTTAAATGATGTGTTGGGCGGTATCGGGGCAAAAAGGGGTGTTCATTGCTGCGGCAATACGGACTGGTCTGTCCTGCTTAATGCGGATGTCGACATTGTAAATTACGATGCCTTTAACTTCCTTGAGACTATCTTTTATTACAGGGAAGATTTGGTGAAATTTCTGGAAAGAGGCGGCTGGGTATCTCCCGGTATCGTGCCTTCGTCAGAAGAGGTGCTGAAGACACCCCCGGAGGTTTTACCGGATATTTTGAGGAAGTTTTCCGGGCTTATGGATGGCCTTAATCTGGTGAATAAACCGGAAGATTGGCTTATAACAACGAGCTGCGGACTCGGGAGTCTCAGTGTAGCAGAAGCCAAAAAGGCCATGGAACTGCTAAAAATGTTCAACGTTATTTAAATACGAAGCCGCACCAGGAATTTTTCTTTTCTGTACGTATCAGGGATAGTGGATGAAAAAGGGGCAGTACATCCTTTTTATTTTTCACAAGAACGCCTGAAATCACAATAAAACCACCCGATTTTAAAAGTTTTTTGATGTACCCGGCACGACGGGTAAATGTCTGAATATCAAGGTTTGCTAAAATGATATCGTATGTGCCCTTAATGCGGTGGAGGTCAGTACATGCTGTCTCTATCCTGTTTGCGTCATTGAGGGTAAGATTCTTTTTTACGGAAAGGATAGCATCCATATCATTATCGACGGCAATAATTGTTTTTGCTCCAAGCACATTCGCATAGAGAGACAAAATACCTGAACCGCACCCGATATCGAGGACCGATTTGTCCTCCATGTCTATGTGCCTCATGAGCTTGAGCATGAGTTTCGTGGATTCGTGTCTGCCTGTGCCGAAAGCCATCCCCGGCTCAATGACAATACATTTTTCACTTTTTCTTTTTTTGTGCCAGGGGGCAAGGATTGTCACATCTTCAATCCTGATGGGTCTGAAATATTTTTTCGTTAACTCTGCATAATCAAGAGATACTTCTTTCTCCACATTAACGTCTTTAACAGATATATTCGATTTTCGAAGGTAATCGACAAATTCCTCAACATCAGAGGGATAAGCCTTTATGATGACATCATCCCCTTTTTCTTCTATCCAGATTCCCCGGCTTGGAAGAATGTCGTATATTCCTTCCGGCAGTAGTTCTTCCGACCCTTTTTCAGCTCGAATATCTACCCTTATCTTGTATGGTTTTTCCAATGGTTTCATAGAGGATCTTTTTTATTTCTTCATACATCAGTAAGTTAAAAATTATTTTCTGTATTTTTTTGGCAGAAAATAATTTTGTAAACTTACTTATCCCGTTTATCGGGGTTAGGGAAAACTACACTTCCCGTCCTGGTTATTTCGTAGCCTGTAACATCTTTTATGCGCCCCAGAAGAGCGGGTTGTTCGAAGAAAGACAGAAAGGTTTTTACATGCTGATACAAGAAATACTCTTTCGGAATGACTAAGTGAAAATCCTCGCTGAAAAGGGGTATAAAATCCAGGTCGAGTATATGCGCCACATGCCGGATCCCGAATGCAGTGTCTGTATTGCCCTTGAGGACATTCAGCCCTGCCTGAAAATGCGACTCTACCTCATTTGTGTAGCCTTTTATTGCTGCCGGGTCTATGTCTTCTTCGCGGAGCAGGAAGTCGAGGAGGAGTCGCGTTCCTGAGCCTTCGCTCCTGTTCGTGAACGTTGCTCCTTTTACGGCAATATCCTCAAGTGTTTTGATCCCTTTCGGGTTGTTTTTCTGAATATAAATGCCCTGTTCCCTTGAAAATAGATGAATCACCACGTAATCATCTTTTGTCAGATACCTCTCAATATAAGAAAAATTATATTCGCGTTTTTTGATGTCCAGAATGTGGACACAGGACATGGTGGCCGACCCGTTTTTAAGCGCTTTGAGGCCGTTGATACTGCCTACAGGTGCATAGAAGATTGTGGATGTATGGGCTGCATTGAAAAGATCAATAATCCTTCTTAAGAGGATATCGTCACTTCCGGCGATGTAAATTTGTTTTTCTCTTTCGGTATTTTCCAGTATCCACCTGTCGATAAGCTCTCTTGTAAAGGCTATTTTCCCGCCAATTTTAATGTGCGGTAATTTGGATTCCTGAACAAGTTTATAGATTTTTTTCTCATTTATCTTCAGGTATTTTGACAGTTCTCGCGTTGATAAAATTTCCATTGATTCCATTATATCGGAAAACATCAGAGATTTGCAAATAAGATGTGAGAAATAAATAATGGTAATTAATAGTTATAATTAGTACGAATTAGTAATTAATAGTTATAATTAATGCTGATAATGCTTGATTTTTTAGACAAAGGTAACTATTATATTAGGCATATTAGGCATAATTTCTTTGACAGGAGCGCGTATATGAAAAGATGGCGTTATACAGGTTTGGTTTTGCTGTTTTTAATAATTCCATGCATTTCCTGGGCAGGAGACAGTAAATTTATCCTCTTATCGAGTACTATCGGCCCTATCGATTCGGGCATTGTGGATGTACTGGAAAATAAATTTGAGGAAGAAACCGGTATCAGGGTCAGGCATGTAGGGGCCGGGACCGGGGCTGCATTGGAGATAGCAAAAAAGGGGGATGTTGATCTTGTAATGGTCCATGCAAAATCTCTTGAGGAAAAATTTATTAAAGAAGGTTTTGGAACCGGAAGGATAGATTTAATGTACAACGATTTTGTGATTGTCGGCCCTTCCGTTGATCCCGCGGGGGTCAAGGGAATGAAGGGCGCTGCTGAAGCGCTCAGGAAGATTGCAGGTAAAGGCGCAATGTTTATAAGCCGGGGAGATAAGTCCGGTACACATGTGGCAGAGATGGTCTTATGGGAAAAGGCAGACATGAAACCATCGGGCGCCTGGTACAAAGTTTACGAAAAAGGGTCTGAAGGGAACGTATCAACGTTGCGCTACACGGACCAGAAAGGGGCCTATACCGTTATTGACCGCGCAACCTATCTCTCCCTTCAGAAGGAGATAGGACTTGTTGTTCTGGTGGAGAAAGATAAGGCCCTGCTGAACTATATCAGTCTTATACCGGTCAGCCCGAAAAGGTTTCCCGGGGTTAATTATGACGATACGATGACCTTTGTAAAATGGCTTACTGCTCCAGACAAGGGTCAGACAACCATAAAAGATTTTGGAAAAGAAAAATACGGCAGTACTCTGTTTTTCCCGAATTCAAAGCAATGGAGAGAATCTCAGGGATTAAAAGATTAATAAAATTTCACAAGGAGGTAAGAAAGGATGAAAAAGTTTGTTGTTGTATTGCTTGCCCTGTTTCTCGCAGTGCCTGCTGTTACCTATGCAGGGAGCGTAACAAGCATGTATGATGTAACCATCGGCGGGTATGTGAAGATGGATTTGGGCTGGCAGAACCAGAACCTTGGTCCGGATTATTCCGCTGCGGTACGGGGCTCCAGGCCGAACAACCAGAACAAGTATGATGAGTACGGAAGCCTTTACTCCTATGCCGGCGAGACAAGGCTGAACCTTGGCATCAAAGGCCCTGATGCATGGGGCGCAAAGACATCTGCCTTTATCGAAGGCGATTTCAGGGGCGCAAGCATCAGTTCGACGGCAGGCGTATTTGAATTGAGGCATGCTTTCATAAAATTCGACTGGGCACAGGACAGCCTGCTCATCGGCCAGTACTGGAATGACTGGGGTTACATCCCTTCATTTTTCATAGTCGGGAACGGTGACTTAAACCCTATGGGTCGTGGCAACCGGCAGCCTCAGGTCAGGTGGACACATACATGGAATAAGAACTTTTCGGGCTTCCTCGGTATCTATTCCGAATATAACACGCTTGCCGGCGGCACCATCGCAGCAAACACCCAGAATGACAATGCACGGTCACTTATGCCCCACTATATGGGCGAATTCAAGTGGCAGACCGACAGTTGCGGAAAGATCGGCCCATGGCTGACACAGTTAGCCTTCGGCGGGTTCTACGGCCAGGAGAAGAAGACCTATGTCGATACAACGGGCACCAGATGGAATGATGACAATGTGAATTCCTGGTCAATCGCACTGAAAGGCTATATCCCCATCATCCCCGAGAAAAAAGGAAATAAGGCAGGGGCGCTTGGATTCAGCGGTGCGACCTTCATGGGTCAGAACAACGGCCTCTATTACACCAGCGGCCCGGCAGTATCGTACGACGCTGCCCTGAACCCGAATGGAGCATACTACAGCGCCGCAGCAACGGTGAATTACGGCGGATGGGGACAGCTTTCCTATTACTTCACCGATAATATCTGGATAAACGGTATTTACGGAACATTCTCAAACAACTTTAATCCCAATACCTTCAGGGCAGTTGGCGCTAACGCAATCAGAACCAACCAGCACATGTTTCTCAACATCATCTACGACGTGAATCCGGCAGTCAGGCTTGGCATCGAATATGCGCGCGTTATGACAGGATATGCGGCATACGGCCCGGGTACCGCAGGTACCGATGCAGCCAATGCCAACAACCTCGACAGGTCCGGTACGATGGATTCAGTCAGGATGGCGGCCTGGTATTTCTTTTAAGGTGTAATGAGGACAGTGAGCAAAGGAGAATCTTTATGAAACAAATGAGAATTATTCCGGTAATACTAAGCATGCTGCTTGTTTTGACATGTTTTTGCGCCATATCACCCGTTTCTGCCCAGCAGAAAAACATCATTCTGGCTACAACGACGAGCACCCAGGACTCCGGCCTTCTTGATGTCCTCATTCCTGTTTTTGAGAAAAAGACAGGTTATTTCATCAAGACCATCGCCGTTGGGTCAGGTCAGGCTATGGCCATGGGGCAGAAGGGAGAAGCAGATGTTCTGCTCGTACATTCCCCTGATGCAGAGGCAAAATTTGTTGCCCAAGGCTACGGGATCAATAGAAGGCTTGTCATGCACAACGATTATATTGTTGTAGGACCAGGGAAGGACCCGGCAGGCATTAAGGGTATGAAATCAACCGTTGCGGCCTTTAAGAAGATTGCCGCCAGAAAGAGCCTGTTTATGTCAAGGGGAGATAATTCCGGAACCAACGCGAAAGAAAAGACAATATGGAAGGCATCCGGTATTGACCCTGAAAAAGAAAAATGGTATCAACAGACAGGTCTCGGGATGGGTCAGACACTCAATGTAGCTTCCGAAAAAGGGGCATATACGCTCACCGACCGGGGAACCTATCTTGCATTGAAAAAGATGCTTGGACTTGATATATTGACTGAAGGTGATGCAATGCTTCTCAATATCTATCATGCAATAGAGGTGAACCCTGCAAAATGGCCCAAGGTCAATGCAGCCGGCGCAAAGGCCTTCGCCGATTTTATGGTATCAAAAGAGGTACAGGATATTGTTAAAATCTTTGGTGTAAATAAGTACGGATCACCGCTTTTCTTTCCTGATGCCGGTAAAAAGGTGGAGGGTCTGGGGAGATAGATAGAAGCAAGAAGTCAGAAGACAGATTTAAGTCTGGCCTCAACCAAACTGTTCCTGCCTGCGCCTTGGACGAGGCAGACAGGTGTGATTTGGAAGATTGGTCAATTGGAATTTGTAGTTAAAAAACGGGAGGATCTGGGGAAATAATGGACCTGATCATTGAAGGAATTAAGAAGGCCTTTCTGCTGTTTATCAGCCTTGACCCCGAGGTAATCAATATCACACTTTTTTCTTTGAAGGTTTCCGGCATTGCTACTTTTATCAGCCTTTTTATCGGTATCTCTTCGGGTACGGCGATTGCCCTTCTCCGTTTTCCCGGGAAAAAGATTATTGTGAGTCTCGTAAACACCGGAATGGGGCTTCCTCCGGTTGTTGTAGGTCTTTTTGTGACGATTTTTCTGTGGAGGAACGGCCCCTTTGGTTTTCTGGAGATTCTCTATACCCCTTCAGCCATGATTATTGCACAGGCCATTATTGCAACGCCCATAGTGATGGGGATTACCGTTGCGGCGGTACAGCAGCTCCCTGAAAAACTCAGGTTACAGATTATAGCGTTAGGCGCTACCCGTACCCAGATGGTCTGGATGCTGGTTAAAGAGGCAAAGCTCCCCTTGCTCGCAGCAGTCATGGCCGGATTCGGCGGCGTCATATCAGAGGTCGGTGCATCCATTATGGTCGGCGGGAATATCAAGGGATATACCCGTGTTTTAACCACTGCAACAGTTATGGAAACAAGCAAAGGCAATTTCGACATAGCCATTGCCCTGAGTATAATCCTCCTTGCGATGGCATTTCTGGTAAATCTTGTCCTGACATTGGTACAGCAGAAACGGAGGCCGAACTGAGAAAGGCGAAAGAACTAAACAGTAGACAGTAAGCGCTAAAAAATACGCAACAAAGCAAAGTAGGTATTGTTTCTTTAGTTTCTTTAGTTTTTCTGGTTATTTAACCAAACAGATCAGAGAAACCAAAGAAACCTGATTAACAAAAATGGCAGCCGCAGGTTTTCCCGCCTGTCCCTCGGACCTGGCGGACAGGAACCTGCGTTAAATGAAATATGAAAAACCAGAAAATCATTCTTGAGGGCAGGAATCTTCAGGTCAAAAAAGGACGCACGGTTATCCTTGACGTTCCCGGGATACAGATACAGGAGGGGGAGTTTTTGTCAGTTATAGGCCCGAACGGGGCAGGAAAGACTACTTTGCTCCAGGCTTTATGCTGTTTGATGAAACCAGGTAGGGGGGAAGTTCTTTTCAGAGGCCGAAAAATAGGTTCAGAGTGCAATCTCATTGATTACAGAAGAAAAGTGACCATGGTCTTCCAGGAACCTTTACTTTTTGACACGACCGTTTTCAGTAATGTAGCATCCGGCCTGAAATTCCGTGGAATGAGGCAATCAGAGACAGAATCCATTGTAATGGAAAACCTTGAACGTTTTGGCATTGGCCATCTAAAAAATCGTTCTGCCAGGACGCTCTCAAGCGGAGAAGCACGTAAAACCGGTCTTGCCAGGGCACTTGCATTGAAGCCAGAGATACTTTTCCTTGATGAACCCTTCGGATCCCTTGATCCGCTCGCAAGAGATAATCTTTACAGCGACCTCGAAAAGATCATCCCCGGGTCAGGATTAACTGTAATCTTTGCAACCCATGATTGTGAAGAAGCATTGAGACTATCTCATCGGATAGCTGTAATGAACGGCGGTGAAATCATTCAGGTCGATGAGCCTGAGAAGGTGTTAAAACACCCCGTCAATAATTTTGTAGCTTCATTTTACCGATTGAACAAATCCTGATTTTATACCAAGTTGCATTCAAAGGCGCATCGAGGCAGCGACAACGAGCCGACGCAGGCGTACACAGACGTACGTCGAGGAGTGCGAGGAGGAGATAACAAAGATGAGCGAATGAAGGCGACTTGGTATTACACGAAAAGGTGATCGAGCATGCGTTTGAGCATAGGGGTGCCTTTCACCTCTGTCTCAAAGAGGGGGATCGTGGCCCTTACTTTGTCTCCGAATATCTCCCAGATTTCCTGCATATGATCATCCTGCATCTTTACGCGGTTGCGGACAAATTCAGCCGTATTTTCACCTACCTGGTCTTTCTGGATGATCCCGTTGACTACCACACCACCCACAGGGATGCCGAATTCATAAAACCAGTTGATAAACCTTGTAATAACAGCAATGGGAAGGCTCTCCGGGAGTGTGGCAAAGAAAAAGGCGGTAAGGTTATTGTCTGTAAGAAGACCCTGCACTTTTGCCATCCTGCCCTTAAACCCCAGCAGGTAGTTCATGAGGGGGTCTTCCTCGTTTTTCTTTGAAAAGGAGAGCAGCTCCCTTAAAGTTTTTGCCTCGTCCCTGCTTTTCAGCATCTTTTCCACCCAGAGGGAATATACCTTGGACATGCCGAGGAGACGCCGTGCATTTGCCGTAGGGGCAGTATCAAAAACATAGAAATCGTATTCATTCTTGAACATGATGTCTGTCATATTTTCGAACATGGCGGATTCTTCAAAGGCAGGGTTCATCGTGGCGGATTCAATGAAGTCATCGGCTTTGGTTGTAAGGTCTGCAAATTTGAGAAACCAGTTGATCTTTTCGCGGATCTCCCGTTTTGACCGTTCAATAGTATCCTTTGTATCGATCTCAAAGGCATAACAGAGCGACTCATCGCACACGGTAACGGCCTTGCCGAATACGTCCTGTCCGTAAAGGTTCGAGAGGCTGTGGACAGGGTTGGTGGAGGCAAGAAGCGTCTTTTTCCCCTGTTTTGCAGCCCATAATGCTGCCGTTCCGGCAAGTACAGTCTTCCCTACCCCTCCTTTCCCACCGAAAAAGATATACTTAAGGCCGGGGTGGTCCTTCATATATTGGGTCATACTGGTAGTAATCTGGTTCATCGTGGAACTCCTTAGCTCACAATTATTTACACGTTACCAAACATGGTAATTGCCAGTTTTTCTATCATCTCAAGCCCCGTAACGTCCCTGTCCATTTCAGGGACATAGGCAAGTATCTGGTTTTTGAATGTTTCGTCAATGACCTTCAGATATTTTTCCTGCATGACAAAACGGTTCTTCAGATATTCCGGAATCTCCTGCTGTTTCAATGTCTCGGACAAAACCCTGTTTACCACATAACCGCTTAAGGGGACATCGAATTTGGCAAAAAGTTCTGCCGCCTTCACCGTATCGGTAATAATCATCTGCTCTGCCGTAATCACAAAAAAGAATGCGGTCTTCTCCTTGTCGGTAAGGATGCCGGAAGACTTATTTATTCTCTCCTTGATGTAGAGGAGTTCATTGAGGATGGCATCTTCATCGAGCTCTTTATCCCTGCGCATGACAGCGGCAACCTGGTCATATTCCCTCATCTGCTGACGAAGGTTTGTTATTTTATCGATCCATTCGTCATATACAGATGCCATGCTCAGATAATAGAGTGCATGTCCAAGGGGAACGAGGTCATAGATGTAGTAGTCATACCCGCCCTTTACCACGATATCCACCACTTCATCAAAGATTGCGCTCTCTTCCATGGCCGGCTCAGCAGCAGCAGCCTGGATATAGCTCTCTATCTCCTCGGGAATCTTATCCATGCCGTACATGTCCAGAATCTTTTGCCTGATCTCCTGTTGATACTCTTTTACCCGGCGGTCGGCATCGATTTCCTGTGCATAGAGGTTCGGCATGATTTCTGTAGGCCCTTTGCCGAAGATGTCCCTCTTGAATATGTCGCTCAATGACGCCTGCGGGTCCACGGAAAAAACAAGGACACGCTTCCCCTGCTTTGCCAGATAATAGGCTGTTGCAGCGGAAAAGGTTGTCTTTCCCAGCCCTCCCTTGCCGCCAAACATAATGTAACGCCTGTCAGGATACTGTTCAAAAATTTTTGTCAGTGAAATAGGAACCACCCCTTTCTTTTAAATGCAGTGTTGAGTTATAAGTTTTGAGTGTTAAGTTTAAGGCTCTATTAAAACCCAAAACTCAACACTCAAAACTCAACACTGTTTTTTTATGCTAACGCATCCGTTAAATCTTTTTCCCTCAGCATTCTCCTTTTCCAGGTTGCAATCTGGGGAACAACATAAGGCAACAACCGCAAGGAATAGTACGGCGGCAGAATGGGAACACCCAGCATATCCCCCATTGTAATGAGGATAAAGAGATGCTCCATGCTTGCCCTCGATTTTAAGGCAAACCGTGCCGAATCGTGGGCAGCAACCCCGTATACGAATTCTTTAATTGCCTGGAAAAAACCGCCTTTTTTCTTTTCTTCATCTCCCATAATACATACTCCTCAAAAAAGTATTTCAAATTCGAAATCCGAAATTTAAACCAATTTACACCTTCGCTGCTGCTGCCTGGTTTTTCATTGCCCTGTAACGGTTGAAGGCCTTAAACCCTTCCCACCCTAATATGAGTGCAGCAACAACAAGGAAGAGCCCAACGAGGCCCATGAGTGTATTGCCAATGAGATCCCGGCCCTTTACAGCACCGGAAAGAACCTTCTGGAGCAGGCTGTAGGACGTGAATAACAGCGCCGCTATGGTGGTGATAAACATGAAGATCATGGGCCAGAACGTCCATGCCGCCGGTTTCCCTTCGGACATCAGCCATGCAGTCATAAGCATTAAAGCAAGGGAAGCCATCAACTGGTTTGCCCCTCCGAAAAGCACCCAAAGGTACTGCCACCACCCGGTAAGAACGAGCACCATACCAAGTATGCTGGCAATGAATGTTCCCACATGGGCATTCCTGAATATGGGACTTATATCACTTAAAAGTTCCGATGTAGCAACCCTCATGAATCTGATAACAAGTTGCATAATCGTAACGGCAAGGACGATCATCATGACGCTGCCGTAAGAACGACCCAAATTGGCAGGAAGCCCGAGGGCTCCCAGGAATTTCGCAACACCTCCTGCAAAGATAGCGCCCGGACCTTTTACGATAGCAGCTCCATATTCGGCAGGTGAGGCATAGATTGTACCGGCAATAATTAATGCGAACAAGGCAAGCATCATCTCCACAAACATGACCCCTGCGCCAACAGGCCGTGCATCCATCTCGTTTTCCAGTTGCCTCGCTGTTCCGGAGCTTGATACGATGCTGTGCCAACCGGAAATGGCGCCGCATGCGATTGTGACGAACATAATGGGCCAGATAGGACCGATCTTGATAGAAAAACCTGTATAGGCAGGAAGAGTAAAGTTAGGATGAATGATGAAAACACCGATGATCCCGAAAAAAAGTCCAAGGAAAACAATATATGAGGCAACATAATTAATGGGAAGTGCAAAACGCCAGATGGGTAAAACCGCTGCAAAATAGCAGAAGACAAATGCTGCGATTGTCCATACAACCCTGCTGTTGGCAAGGTCTGTACCGAGGATCTTATCAGAAGGCGCAACGGTTCCGACCCATATACCGATGAGGGAAATAACTACCGTGACGACAGTTGTGAGGATGATATCTTTTTTCCACCTGTAAATCATCTGCCCTGCAAGGACACCGCCTATAGTAAGAAATAACCATGCCATAGGGGCTGCCTTTAATGCAATGGCTGTGCTGACAACAACGTTACCAAAGGCCCCTGCAATGAGAAGCAGGTAGAAATAAATAAAGGAAAGGAGGATGACCCTCGCCCTTGGCGATATCAGCCTATGACTCAAGCCCCCGAAAGAGGCGCCATCGTTGCGCATGGCAACCACGGCGCTGGAATAATCCTGGACCCAGCCTATGAACAATGCGCCGCCGAGTATCCATACGAGTGCAGGAAGCCACCCCCACTGGATCGCGATGATCGGTCCTATAATCGGGGCCGCACCGGCGATTGATTTAAACTGGTAACCAAAAAGAATGTTTTTGCTTGTTGGCATGAACTCTACCCCGTCCATATACATCTTTGCCGGGGTAGCCCTTTTCGGGTCAGATTTGATGATTTTTGTATCTATGTATTTTGCGTAGTAACGGTACCCGATAAAGGCGACAATAAAACCTAAAATCAAGACAACTATTGCATTCATGTTTTACCCCCTTCCCTTTAAGGATTTCAAAAAATACCACTCATACATTTTACTTTTAACATCCTGCCGCTGTATACATATTGTGTTTTAATATTTCTATATTTTGTGCAATGATATTGTCAACTAAAATATTGTTTTTGTTAGTAAAAAAGATAACAAATACATTTTAAAAAATTGACAACCGTAATATATTACTGTTAAGGATTTTATGTGGCTAAACGTTTAAAATTCAGCGGGGATTTGTGCACCACGGCCATGGGCATTATGCCGCACGAGGATGTTCATGCAGCGCTTGATCTTGCTCTCACCATGGACATTCCTTTCTGGCCCCAGTTACCACGATTATCATTTTACGAGGATATGTATGTTCAGGCAATGGAAAATTTTCCCGGTGCTGTAATTGATGAAAGGCATACAAGGATTTATGTTGATACAAACAAATTTATTGACGATATCCCCCGATACCTTGATAATGAAGACAATCCGGCATTTTTCAGGTTGTCTGACAGGTATTCACCTGTGTACAGGGAGTTTCTCTCAAAAGAACTGCCTCATTTTACATCAATCAGAGGGCAGGCCATAAGTCCTGTCAGCCTCACACTGAAAGTTGTTGACGAGAACGATAAACCTATAGTTTATAATGATGAAATGCGTTCCCTTGCATTCTCTTTTATTCAGAAAAAGGTAAATGCCCAGTACAGGGAACTTAAAGAAAAGAACGAGAAGGCCTTTGTCTGGGTCGATGACCCAGGGTTGGAGTTCATTTTTAATGCCATGTGCGGATATGACAGCATGAAGGCAAAAAAAGAGCTGACAGAGTTTTTTGACGGCATCGAAGGCCCGAGGGGACTCCACCTCTGCGGACGGCCTGACTGGGATTTCCTCCTGTCATTGAATATCGAGATACTGTCACTCAATGCATACGCCTTCGGAGACACCTTTGTTACATATCCGGGTACAAAGGATTTTATCGAGAAAGGGAACATCGTAAGCTGGGGGATTGTGCCCACATATTTTGAGGAATTTTCACAGGAGGATGTTAAAACCATTTCGAAAAGGCTTGAGGCAATGTGGAAAGTGCTGGGGAAAAAAGGACTTGATATGGGTTTAATTGTAAAAAACAGCATGCTTGCTCCGGCAACATGCAACCTCCTTAATCCTGATAAAACAGTTACCGTTGAGAGTTCATTCAGGTTGCTCAGTGAGCTTTCGAAGCACTTGAAAGAGAAATACAGGAAGGAAATTAAGAATTATTAAAACGGATTACGCATCACGGAATACGCATCACGGAATACAAAAGGTGTTCATATGAAGAAAATCCACATTGTGTGCAAGAAAAAAAAGGATGATGCAATAAAGCTTGCACGGCATATCATTGATGAATTCGGAAAAGACAATGACATATACCTGGATGAGGAGTCAGCCCGTTCCTTAGGGTACGAAAAACAGGTAGAAATCGAGCATATCGGTGAAGGTGCCAATTTTATTATAGTCCTTGGAGGGGACGGCACTCTCCTGAGTGTCTCAAGACACGGAAGAGGAAATGATGTGCCAATCCTCGGCATAAATCTGGGCAGCCTTGGTTTTCTTACGGAAAGTTCCGTGGAGGAGCTACCTGCCATGCTTAATGCAGTAATAAAGGACAGATACAACATCTCAAAGCGGATTATGATAGATGTGAGCGTAAACCGTGAAAATGAAAAGGTCTTTGAATTTACCATACTTAACGATGCGGTAATTACCAAAGATGCCCTTGCACGGATTATTGATATTGAGACATATGTGAATAACGATTATCTCGCTACCTTCAGGGGAGATGGCCTCATACTCTCAACGCCTACCGGTTCTACAGGATATTCCCTCTCAGCGGGGGGTCCAATCCTGTATCCGTCTCTGAAAAACATTATTGTTACACCCATTTGTCCCCACACGCTCACAAACAGACCTATTATCCTCCCGGAGAATACCAAAATAAGGGCTATTTTACTTTCCAGGGATGAACGTGTTGTACTCACATTAGACGGACAGATCGGATTCCCGCTTGAATATGGCGATGAAGTAGTAGTAAAGCAGTCGTCACGTATCGTAAGCCTCATCAAGTCTTCATCAAAGGGATACTTCGAAATATTAAGAACAAAATTGAAATGGGGGGAAAGGTAGGAATGCTTACCTTTCTCAGGGTGAAAGGTTTTGCCATCATTGACGAGTTACAGGTTGAATTCGAGAACGGCTTTAATGTAATCACCGGAGAGACCGGTGCGGGAAAATCCATAATCATCAATGCCTTGTCCACATTAATGAGTGCAAAGGTGTCCTCTGAGATGGTAAGAAGCAACGTGCCGCAGGCAGAGGTAATGGGACATTTTTTCAAAGGTGATGAAGAATTTATTCTGAAACGGGTTATCAATGCATCGGGAAGATCAAGGGGGTTTCTCAATGATGACCCGGTCACATTGGCCAAACTGGAAGATCTGGGGGAAAGACTTATCAATATTTACGGTCAGAATGAATTCCAGGATCTCCTCGATAAGGGAAGTTACATCGGGGTCATAGATAATCTTCTTTCGCTCAACAGCGAAAGGGGCGCCCTTGCCGTGAAGGTGAAAGAGCTTAAAGAAGTCAGCACAAAACTGGAAATAAAGAAAAGAGAGGTAGACGGCAGGGATAAGGAGAGCGCCTTACTGGAATTCCAGATTGATGAGATTGAGAGGGAAAATATAAAACAGGGCGAGGAAGCGCAGATACGTGAGCAACTCAAAATCCTGAAGGATGCGGAGAAGATTAAAAACTGCCTCCTGGGGATTTCAGAAGGTCTTTATGAGGGTGACGGTTCTGTGCATACGATGTTCAGGACATGTATGGCCTTGCTCAAACCCTTTAGTCATATCGAAGCAATCGAAGGATTAAAAAAAAGGATCGAATCAGTCTCCTTTGATGTGGAGGAAATCCTCATTCATGTTAAGGAAATAAAAAAAAACCTCTCCGTCGACTCTGATGAACTTCAAAACCTTGAAGACAGGTTATCAAGGATATATATACTCAAGGAAAAATACGGAAAGACATATGAGGACATCCAATCCTACAAAGAGGCGGCTGGAAAAAGACTTCTCTATCTCAGAACATTGTCAACGGATATCACAGAGCTTGAAAACAGAAAGGCATTGCTCGCAGAAGAAACCGGGGAGCTTGCTGAGAGGCTTTCTGCGGCAAGGCAGGAAGGCGCCGGGAGGGTTGAAAAATTGATCATCAGTGAGCTGGGTTACCTCTCCATGGAAGGTATACAATTCACAGTTTCTGTTGCCGATAAGGGCGCCATTGATGAAGAAGGGAAGGATGACATAGAGTTTTTAATAAGCACAAACCCCGGAGAACAGCTTAAGCCTCTCAGGAAGATTGCGTCCGGAGGAGAATTATCGAGGATTATGCTCGCCATAAAGCGGGTTATTGGCGGTGATGAGGAAAAAACCCTTATATTTGATGAGATTGACGCAGGTATTGGAGGTAGAGTAGCAGACCTTGTTGGTAAAAGGTTGAAAGAACTTGCAAAATATCATCAGGTAATATGTATTACCCATCTCCCCCAGATTGCCGTATACGGGGATCATCATTTTCTGGTGGAAAAATATCAAGAGAAGGACACAACAACAACAGGCATACGGAGACTCCCGAAGGGTGAAAGGATTTCTGAGGTGGCAAGGATGTTGGGAGGTATTACCATTACTGATTTAACAATCCAAAAGGCAGAGGAGATGTTGCACAATGCTGAGAAAGGCGTCAATTAAGGATATAAAACAGATACACAGTATCGTGAATACGGCCGCATCAAATGGTGAGATGTTGCCGAGATCGCTGGGCGAATTGTACGATAACCTGAGGGATTATTTCGTTTACGTTGAGGATGGGAAGATTGCCGGTACAGGCGCCCTCCATATATGTTGGGAAGACCTTGCCGAGATACGGTCGGTCTGCGTTGTGGAATCATCAAGGAGGACGGGGATCGGCCGGAAACTCGTGAATGCCTGTCTTGAGGAGGCAAAAGAATTCCAGGTAGACAGGATATTTCTCCTTACCTATCAGGATGGATTCTTTAAAAAGTGCGGCTTCAGTGTTGTTGACAAAAAGGATCTTCCACAGAAAATATGGTCGGACTGTATTAAATGTCCCAAGTTCCCCGAGTGTGATGAGATAGCAATGGTTTTGGAAGTGAAAAGTGAAAGGTGAAAGGAGCGGAAAGGGGAAAGGGGAAAGGGGAAAGGATAAGTCCTCCGACCTCAAACCTCAAACCTCAAACATATTTTGGAGTTTATTATGGATTATGAAAAGATAGCCGAAAGAATGGGCAATGCCTTCGATAGCTGGGAGCTTTTCTTTTTAAAAGAAAAGACGAAGAAGTACGAATGCAGGGAAAAGGAATTGTACGGTGTGGAATTGAAGGAGGAAAATGGCATCGCCCTGCGGGGCATTAAAGATAGCAGGATGGTCTTCACATACACCTATGAAAACAGCGATAAAGCCGTCGAGATACTACTTGAGAACAGTAAAGCGCTTTTGCCTTTTATGGAGAAAGATGCCGATGCAGGGTTCCAGGAAAAGTATGAAGGCTACCACAAACTCGACATTTATGATAATGCGGGTCTTGCCTGTGACGATGGATACAAGACTGAACTGCTCATAGACATGGAGAAAACTATCCTCGATTTTGATAAGAGGATCGTGGTTACAAGAAATTGTGAGCTCCAGGAAAGCGACATTCATGTGATGATGATAAACTCCAACGGTTTAAGGGCCGCATCGAAAAAAACGCTTTTTACCCTGTTTGCAATGGCTGTTGCAAAAGGCGAAGACGAAGTCTCATGGTATGACTGGCTGTGGGATCATACCTTCACCAATATTAACGCAAAAACGTTCGGAACAGAGGTAGCACAAAAAACAATTTCATTTCTCTCGAGCACACAGATCGATACAGGTATCTATGAGGGGATTTTAACCCCACAGGCCTCCTGCGATATGCTGGAAATGCTCTCTCAGTCTTTTCTCGGTGAAAGCCTTTATAAAGACAAAACAAAACTCAAAGGCAAAGAAAATACAAAATGTTTTTCAGAGGTCCTCAATATTATGGATTCAGGCCTGAAAGGCATGGACAGTTTTCCCTTTGATGGAGAGGGTACGCCTTCCGGGGAACGGTATATTGTGAAGAATGGCTGCTTTACCTCCTTTCTTTATGACAGCTATTACGGACGTAAATTCGGTTTACCGTCCACTGGAAACAGTGTAAGATGGGGCATAAAAGAGCCTCCGAAATGCGCCCCAAGGTGTTTCTTTATCGAAAAGGGGCAGCGGGATATAATGAGCAGGCTTACTACAAACGGGGTTATCATCGAGGAACTGATGGGAACACATACCGCTAACCCCATAACAGGGGATTTCTCGTTGGGTGCAGTAGGTTACCTGTGCAGGAATGGTGAAAAATTGCCGTTTAACGGTGTTATTTTTTCAGGTAATGTATTTGAATTATTGAACAATGTGAGAGAGGTGGGGAATGATATAAGATTCTATGGAACCTGCGGCTCCCCTTCCCTTTATGTTGAAGGAATAAAAATCAGCGGGATATAACATGAAAAAGATACTTCTTGTTTTTGGTACACGTCCGGAAGCGATTAAAATGGCGCCTGTTGTCAATAAGCTGAAAGAATACAGCGAGCATTTCACCACTATAGTGTGTGTAACGGCCCAGCACAGGGAGATGCTTGACCAGGTACTTTCTATTTTCAACATCACCCCTGACTATGATTTAAATATCATGCAAAATAACCAGAATCTCTTCGATATTACCACAAAAGTCCTGAACGGGCTTAAAGGGGTTTTTGAAGAGGCAAAACCCGATCTTATCATGGTGCAGGGCGATACAACCACAGCCTTTGTTGCAGGTCTTGGGGCATTCTATCTAAAAATCCCGGTTGGTCATGTGGAGGCAGGCCTGAGAACATATGACAAGTACAGTCCATTCCCTGAGGAAAAGAACAGGCATCTCCTCAGCGCCCTCACCGACTACCACTTTGCACCTACTGAATGGAGCAAGTCGAACCTTTTGAAAGAAAATGTGCCGCCGGAAAGGATATGGGTAACGGGAAATACGGTGATAGATGCGTTAATGACAGTCAGCAATCGTCAGTCAGCAGTCGTCAGTCAAAAAAAATGGCTAAGGTATTTTGATAAAGAATTTAACTTAAAACTTAACACTCAACACTCAAAACTGATCTTAGTCACCGGTCACCGCAGGGAAAGCTTTGGAGAAGGATTTGAAAATATTTGCCATGCCCTCAAGACAATTGCCCGTGAAAAAAAAGATGTCATGATTGTGTACCCTGTTCATTTGAATCCGAATGTCCAGCGGCCGGTAAAGGCGATACTGAAAGGTATCGATAATGTGTTCCTGATAGAACCCCTTGAATATGAACCATTCATATTTCTCATGAATGAATCCCATCTCATTCTTACTGATTCCGGGGGCATTCAGGAAGAAGCGCCATCACTCGGAAAGCCCGTTCTTGTCATGAGGAACACGACGGAGAGACCCGAAGGCATTAAGGCCGGCGTTGTGAGGCTCGTTGGGACTGAAAAAGAGGACATTATCCGGAATACAATGGAACTGCTTGACAACCAGATACTTTACAAAAAGATGTCTCAATCGGCGAATCCATACGGGGATGGAAGGGCATCAGAGAGAATAGTGGATATACTTTTACGAGTAATTGTGTGATTGAGTGATTGAACTGCTATTTTATACAATTACTTAATTGCTTAATCGCTTATTCATTTGCATCATGGAGTAGTTGAAAAATAGCTTATGAGAGTAGTTTACGCCATTCGCCATGTAGGTATGACCGGGGGAGTTAAGGTCTTTTTCCAGCATGTCGAGCTATTGAGAAACCTTGGCCACGAGGTTCATCTCGTTGCAAGGTACATTGATGAGACATGGGGATTCAGAGTTACGCCGGAGATAGTTCCTTCATTTGATGATACACATATCCCTGAAGCCGATGCTATTGTTGTGACAACTCCGAAGGATGTTGAAGCCCTCTGGAAGGTGGCGAAAAAGAGGGGGATTCCACTCTTTCATTTTATGCAGGGCTTTGAGCCCGATTATGTCCTCGAGAGAATCCACGGTAAGGTAATTCCTGACAGGTTTCACGGAAAAGACATAACTACAAAGATACAGTACATGAAAAAAATCTGGGGATGGAAGAGGAAGCTCAAAAGATTTGATGCACTTTACAGGATTCCCTCAATAAAAATGGCCATATCTCCCCACCTTGTCCAGGGGGTTGTGAACAGGTATGGCATGGAATGTTATCTCCTCCCCAATGGGATTGACCCGAACGTCTTTTATCCAAAAGAGAAAGGGCTCGATTATTCCGGCACATTGAGGATACTCTCCGTAGGCAATGCGAATATAGAATATAAGGCGATACCTGACATCTGGAAGGCTGTAAAGATTTTGAAAGACCGGGGTGAGAATGTTTTTCTAACGAGGGTTTCGCCCACTGCTATTCCTGAAATTGAGAAAAATGCCGGAGTAGTTGACAGATTTTTTGTGAAAATATCCGAGCAGGATATGGCAGACCTCTACCGGGAGAGCCACATCCTCATATCAGCCTCCACAGAAATCGAAGGTTTCGGGCTGCCCCCTGTTGAGGCTATGAGTACAGGAACACCGGCAATACTCACGAGGGTTTCACCGTTTCTCGCTTTTGATACCGGCCATGATTATGCCTGTTTTGTCAATGTCCACAAGCCGGAAGAGATTGCAGAAGGGGTGATTGCTATAGCGCGGGACAAGACATTACGGGACAGACTTGTAGCGAGAGGGTTTGAGATTGCAAAGAAATATTCGTTGGAAATGGTGGGGGAACATCTGGAAAAAATCCTGCAAAAACACGTTACTGAAAGGAGAATATGAACCATGCTTATCGATAAAAATGCACCAGGAACCCAGGAGAAGGTATTATCGATCCTGCAAAAAATGCCTCCCGGGAAAATCCTTGATGCACCGTGCGGAGAGGGGGCATTATCCCAGCATCTTATCAGTAATAAGTTTGATGTTTTTTGCGTAGATATCGATGAAGCCTATTTTAAACTTCAGGGTGTTCCTTTCACGAAGGTCGATCTCAACAAATCGCTTCCCTTTGAAGACGGGTATTTTGACTATGTGGTTTCCATCGAGGGTATCGAACATCTCGAAAATCCATTTTCATGTATCAGGGAATTTGCAAGGGTACTCAAACCGGGAGGCAACCTGATCATTACAACCCCCAATATCATGTCAATTAAAAGTCGAACCCGTTTTTTCTTATACAGTTACCACGATTTCTTCCGTTTTATTGATATTGATGATAATTTCCGCCATACCCATCCCGGATATACCCATGAACATATCAACCCCATGACCTTCATGGAACTGAGATATGCCCTGCAAAAGGCAGGATTTCACGTAATAGGCATACATACGAACCGCTTTGTTACACCAAAAAAATGGGGTATCATGTATCCCCTCATCAAATCTCTGGTTATTCAGAAAACCAAAAGACGTTTGCCGAAAGATAAAGATTTAGTATCAAAGGAAATTCTTGAAGGGGAAATACTTATACTTCACGCCGCAAAACAATTTTTCTAACTTCTCTTTCTGCATTTCTTTATGCAGTTCTTGCACATAAGGTTTGCATTGTATAATTCATAAAACCTTTCCGGAAATCTGGAATAAAGATATTCCCATTGAACGATAGTAACTATGGACAAAATCAGAATGGAATATGTCCAGAAGGAAGGGGCATAAATTAAAGGTGAAAACGCCATAAGGTATCCCCAGTTGTTAATTCTGCAGGAATTACAGCATTTGTGCTGGATAATAGTTTTGAACGGACACCAGACCGTAATACAGAACTGGTCCATAAAAATGAAGAAGACAACGATGATGCACAGCCACATCGTGTTCAGTAACCCCACAACATGCCAGAAACCCATCATGAGAACAAGCATCGTCCAGTATACGGCAGACCGGATTGCACCGAAATTCATTTTTTTTATATAATCTCTCAATTTTTTCTGCTTCGCGGGGTTATCTTCCCCTGCACGTACAAAATTCCTTCCATATATCTTTCCCAGGTTAATTTTCGAATTCATCTGAGGGATCAGCCTTTTAATCAATATGAGGATGGTGAGGAGCCACAAGACATGATAGACCCTGAAGAACAGGATTTTATAGGTAAATAAAACCGTAAGGACGTCGGGGTAAAAAATCGCAAAAAACAGCGATGCTATTAAAATAATTCCTTTGATAATGAGTTTATCTAACCCGCCGTTGATGGACATGATTTTAAAGTTTACCATAACTATCCTGAAGTTTCTCATTAAAAACGGCAAAGCATGGCTTTCATTGACTTTTGACTGTTCTTATGCTAAAAAACAAAATAACGGTGGGTGTAGCTCAACGGTTAGAGCATCAGGCTGTGGTCCTGGGGGTTGAGGGTTCGAGACCCTTCACTCACCCCAATATATTCGCTATAAATCAAGAATGGCACAAAAAAGCTGGAAAAGATGAGGATCCTTCGATGAAGAACACGGTCCTGCTGTGGACAATCATTTTGGCATTTATGCTTTTCTCCCATTCACAGACGTATTCAGCTACAGCAGACACGGACAATAGGAGGGACACGGTGGAAGAGGAGATTTGGGCATTGGAAGAGGCGTACTTCGCAAACCTCTATAAAGCAAATTATGAGGGGGTACTTGCCATTGTGCATAGTCAATTCCTTGGATGGCCGGGCGCCGTGCCGCAACCGATTGACAGAGAAGAAAGTGCTCGTTTCATGAAGCAATTAGTCCCCAAGCCCACTTCATGCACTTTCGAGATTGAACGAGCCGGTATCCGGTTGCTGGGAGAGGTCGCACTGACTCAATACATCATTCACGTCAATTGCAGTGACACCGCCGGTGTGACGCAAACACAATCATCGCGGATAACCCATACGTGGGCAAAAGAGAGCGCTTGCTGGAAATTGCTGGGGGGCATGAGCTACGATAAATGAGCCGATTTAAAAAAACCTATCAGAGAAGGTTTACTCAGCTATCAAAAAGTTTTTCCTGCCATAGCGCAATTCATTGTATCCTTTTTATCATGCCGTATTAATATTCAATGTTCCGTGGAAGAGTCCATTTTTAACTTTTAAATCTATCGAAACCAATCCACTTTTATTTTTAAGATGCCAGAACATAAGAAAATATTTGTATTTTCCGTGTTGCAGGGTTAGAATTTCAACAAAACAATAATATCAAAAAAGACATGATAAATCTTTTTTATTTTGCCGCAGACGGACGCAGACAAAAGATGGACGGTATTTTATATCGGCCGCCGACCTGGCGCCCGATATACTCCATGCCCTTCGGGCAGAATGAAAATGTAATGTATTCGCCCATTAGGGCTGAATATTTTGGCCCGCCATTGTCGGCGGGGCAAAAAACAGAATTGCTTGTCCGCTCCTGTCCGCCTTTGTCGAGCGTAAGCGGGCGGCAAAATATAGGTTTTGATAAAACCTGAATTTAAAAAGGGGAGGAAATAATATGGCGACGAAGAA
>JAPLKA010000112.1 GCA_026388315.1 Pseudomonadota bacterium
AAGCCTACCCGATAAGGAAATGCATATGTCTCCATAAGATGAGAGAACTTTTATAGAGATTGGCCGGTATAACTCGAAAGGAAGAAGGAACATGCTTATGGAAAAATTGATTATTTCACAGGTTCGTACCCGCTTGCGGGTGGACAAGTTAGAAGGCCGAATGGATGCGAACCGCTGCATGGGTAAGGATGCGCAGCGGAGCAGAGAGCAAAACAGCGTTCCGGCCACACCTTACCAAGGGTCAAAACTGTTTATAAAACTTGGTTTGGTCCGACCCCAATCTTCCAAACATAATTAAGAAAAAGAGCATGAGGATCAACAAAAATGTGCAACTGCATGACTTGACCCCCTTTGTCTTGTGTTCGTTTTGTCAAAAATTGAATGCAAAATTGACCCCTCCAACAAAACTGTTGGGTACATACCCGTTGTGGTTGTAGGCGATCTTGTTCCCATTTGTGTCATACCCCATTGTCCTGCTTGCATCTCCAGAAAGAGGAAAGTAATATTGCACAATGGGTTGGATGGAAAATGCTTTGGTAACGGGCATGGTGAATCCTGCCTTTACCATTCCGTCATGGAGCGTCTGATACTTGCTCCCCGTGTAGCCGCCTGTAGACCGTTCATAGGTCTTCCAGAAGCCGCCCTGTCCCAGTTCATACCCGAAGGATGCGCCCAGATCGAGGGTGACATCTTTGTATACCGGAAGGGAATGGGCGAAAGAAAGGCTGATATAGGTGCCTGGATAGGCATTCACATCCTGATAGATGGAGAGCGTGGGTTTGGTGAGTATGTCATAGGCAAGGGAGAGGAAGAATTCCTCGGTATCCTCCGCATACTTGAGGTTATAGTAGATATACCCGCCGGTGAGAGAAAGCTTCTGGATCGTATAGGTGTAGCTGAGAGTCAGGTCTGTTTCATCCCATCCCTTCTTCCCTTCTTCCCTGGCGTTAAAGGCGGCGGTTGTGGTATTCCTCTGGTTCGTATCGATGTTGCCCCAGAACGTTGCCGAAAACCCCTTATAAGAGGCGCTTAGAGAAGGCTGAAACACCAGGCCGCTTTTGCCGATTTCATATCCACGGAATATGTATCTGTTGAGAACTGCCATGGATGCATTACCCGTAACCTTGTCCTCCGGTGGTTTCTCCGGTGGCTTGGCTTCAGGGGATTTTACCTCAGGGGGGTTTGTCTCCTCTGCACAAAAAATAATTGTTGCTGTACAAAATGTGAAACATACCGCAAGCATTAACATTGTTACAATTTTCATCATCATCCTCCTTTAATGTTTTTGAAATAAAAAGGCGTCTTAAAACCGCTGTCGGTCTCAAGACGCCTCTGTCCCGGGTTAATTAAATAAAAAAGGCGCTCCTTTTTACTGGAACGCCATCGTTATGCCACACATCACTGTGTTAATTGCCCTGTCTCAGGGTTTGTTTATATACTGTACAAGTAAAGTGTTCTTTTCTTCGGTAACCGTTTTTTGGCTGTCAGCAATCAGTTTTTTAACAAAAACACTATAAATGCCACCCATGAACATTACAAACATTTAATCGTCATGCTGTAAATCTTGGCTGATAGCTAAAAGCTAATGGCTGATAGCTGCATTTTTTAATTGTTCATTGCTCCGTTTTCCCTATTGAACCTTCCGTACTTATCTTTGATTTTGTTCCGTATCTTCAGCACCATTACGTGGGATATGCCTATTTTGCGGCCTATCTCCCTCATGGACATGCCTTCAAGAAAATATGAGAGTACATCTTTTTCTCTCTGAGTAAAATATTTCTCTTCGGCTGTTTCGATTTCCATTTTACTTTCTAAATATTCCAACGGGTTGATACTGTCTGCAGGGAGGATTTCTTCCATAACCGTCCCGTCTTCACCGATAGGGTTGTTCAGGCTCACAAGTACCGCATTATCCTGGGTCTTACGAATGTAGTTTTTCAGATGATAATAACACCCCTGCAATATATAACTATCTGTTTTGTCACCGAGAATACCTTCTCTGAAATCGATCCACAGGTGTATCAGCGCTTCCTGGTAAAGGTCTTCATCGTTGAAAAAGGTGTAATGGCCGTTCAACTTGTGTGCGATCTTCTTTATCGTAGGCGATATTCTCTTTACAAGGATCTCAAAAAACATGGATCACCCCCTGTATTTGTTCGTTATGGGCATACGTCTGTCTTTACCGAAGGCCTTAGGCGTAATCTTTATCCCCGGCGACGACTGACGCCGTTTATATTCGCTTATGTCAACCATACGCAAGATTTTTTCCACCGTTTCTTTCTGGAGGGAGGAAGATATAATCGCTTCACCGTATTTGTCTTTTTCAATATACGCCTCCAATATCCGGTCGAGGATGTCATAGGGAGGCAATGTATCCTGGTCCTTCTGGTCCGGTTTGAGTTCGGCTGTCGGCGCTTTTGTTAACACCCTTTCCGGTATGACAAGGTTGATTGTATTCCTGTATCTCGATAACTCATACACCAGCATTTTCGGCACATCCTTTATCACTGCAAACCCGCCGGCCATATCACCATAGAGCGTGGCATAGCCCACACTCATTTCAGACTTATTCCCTGTAGTGAGTACGAGCCAGCCGAATTTATTTGACAACGCCATGAGGATGTTGCCCCGGATCCGGGCCTGTATGTTCTCTTCAGTTGTGTCTTCGGGCAGCCCCTTAAAAAGAGGATTGAAGGATGACTGATAAGCCAAGTAAATACCGTCAATAAGGACTTCCAGCAACTCTATACCGAGTTGATCTGCAAGCCCTTTCGCATCGACCCTTGAAGCCTCCGATGTATAACGGGAGGGCATCGAGACGCCAGCGACATTCTTTTTTCCAAGGGCATCGGCAGCAACAACTGCCACCAGGGATGAATCAATGCCGCCGCTCAACCCGATAACAACCCTCTTGAATCCATTCTTTACAACATAATCATGGAGGCCTAATTTTAATGCCTCATACACTTCAGCAGCAGGTTCCAACAGAGGCTCTGCTTTCCTCCTGGGGATGGGGGGTTTTTTATTTCGGATTGTCCCGCCTTCGGCAGGATTAAACCTTACGGATTGTGGATCTCGGATTTCTATTAAATTCTGTTTTCTGACTTCACGCAGGCCGAAGTCTGCGGCTATCCCCTCGCCCCTCTCCGCTCTCCGCTCTCCGCTTGCAAGCACCATATCCACCACAAGCAGGTCTTCTTTGAATGCCCCGGCCCTTGCTGTAACAGTGCCTTTTTCATCAACAACCAGGCTCTGCCCATCAAATACAAGCTCGTCCTGTCCGCCTACAAGATTGGCGTAGATAATGGGAACATGGTTTTCTCTTGCCCTGGTTTTTACAACTTCTTCTCTCTGGCAGATTTTCCCTGCATGATAGGGGGATGCGTTGATATTGAGTATGAGCTGTGCTCCATGTAAAACCTGCATTCTCGTCGGCCCTTTTTCATGCCATATGTCTTCACATATATTGGCTCCAAAGATAAGTCCTCCGTATTGAAACACAAGCGGCTCACTGCCTGCCTGAAAATACCGTTTTTCGTCAAAAACGCCATAGTTGGGTAAAAGTGTTTTGTGATATACGCCTCTGATTTTACCGTTGCTGATAATAGCTGCAGCATTGTACAGGTCTTCGCCTATCCTGTTGACAAAACCCGCAATGGCGATAATATCGTGAACCGACCATGTAAATTCTTCCAAAACCTTAACATTATCTTCGACGAATTTCGGTTTTAGCAGAAGGTCTTCGGGCGGATAACCTGTCACAGCAAGCTCAGGAAATACCACTATATCCGCCCCGCATTTTTCCGCTTTTTTTACATATGCAGACATCTTTGCGCAATTACCCTTCAAGTCGCCTACAATGCAGTTTATCTGACCTACTGCGACCCGTATGGTTTTCATTGTTTCCGGTTTTCCCCTTCTCAGCATTTCCATCTCCGGCATGAAATAAAAAAGGCGTCCAAACCACTATTAGTGGGTTGGACGCCTCAGTCCATTCAACTTAATCCTGTCAGCTGCCATTGCTAACAAAAGTCAATGTTTTAATTACATACAAATTTATATACTCTTTTCTTTTTTGTCAATATTTTTTCTTTAAATCCGAGGTGAGAATAATTGCTTCAGCGATCTCTCTCATGCTCTTCCTCAGGTCCATACTTTTCTTGTGTATCTTTTTGTAAGCATCGTCTTCGGAAACCCCCAATTCCTTCATAAGGATACCCTTAGCCTTCTCAATAATCTTTCTTGCTTCCAGGGCCTCTTTTGCGGTGAGAATTTCCTGGTCAAGGCGTGTATTCTCTATTGCAACGGCTGCCTGATTTGCCACGGTCTGTATGATGTCAACCTCTTCCTTGCTGAATTTGTGCTCGCACTGTGTATAACTGTTAATAACCCCGATTGCCCTGTCTTTTATCATCATGGGAGTAGAGAGCAGTGAAACAATGCCTTCTTTTTTTGCAATGTCCGGATACATGAAACCAGGTTCTTTCGTTACATCCAGGACAGTGATAGGTTTTTTCTCTTTCACCACTCTCCCGCTGATGGACTGTCCAACCTTCAGGTTCGGCTTGTTGACGTAGTAAGCGCTTAAGCTCTGGGTAGCGGCAATGACGAGTTCATTCCTCTTTTCATCGAGCAGCATGATTGAACAGATCTTGGAATCCATCACCTTTGCTGTCATTGTAACGATAAGTTGCAGTATTTCTTTCAAATAATAATCGGAGACAATCGTGCGGGAGATTTCAGAAAGGAGGTCTAACTGCTGCGCCTTTTTTACTACCTCATCGTGAATAATTGCGTTTTTAATGGCGCTTCCCAGATACCGTGAAACCGTAAAGATAAGATCTACCTGGTGGCCCGGATACGTGTGCTCTTTTCTGTTTCTTATGTTCATAACGCCGATGATCTCGTCCTTGGAAAAGATAGGGATTGACAGAAATGCTTCGTATTTATCATCGTCGAGGGATGTAAAGGTCTTGAACCTGGGATCTTTATAAGCTTCTTTTGCCAGGGCAACAGGCTTTCTCTCCCGTGCAACCCAGCCTGTAACACCTTCACCCATTTTCAGTTTTATTCTGCCAAGCACCTTATCCTGAGGGTTGCTGGATGCCGTCAAAATAAGCTCGTCGTTCTGCTTATCGTAAAGATAGATGAGACATGAGTCTGCAATGATAAAGTGCATAATCATTTCGACGATGCGATGCAAGAGTTCGTCCAGCTCCACATTACCGCTGATATCCTTTGCAACTTCGTGGAGGATTTTCAATTCCTGTTCTTTCTGCTCTAACGCCTCACTCATTTTTTTCGTTGCCATTTGTTGTCCTTATGAAGATTTATTTACTAAATTGATTCATCCGAAGAAGGATGCAGCGTGTACTGCCTTTTTCTCACGCTTATGTCACCTTTTCTGATTAATGATTTTATAGCCCTCGATACAGTTTCCCTTGTTGAGCCGCAGGAGTTCGCTATCTCAATCTGCGTCGGACCGTTCCCTATGATGATGTGATTTTTCAGTCTGAGTCCTGATTGTTCGCCGATATCCAGAAGATATTTGAGCACCCTCCCTTCAACACTCAGGAAGGCAAGCCCTTCAATTCTCTTATCGGCAGACCGCAGCCTTCTTGATAACGTCTTTAAAATGCTGATGCTTATTGCGGGGTTTTCCAAGAGAAGTCTAATAAAATCCCTCCGGTGAATAACTAAAAACTCGGAATTTTCTGTGGTTATCACGTTTGCAGATCTTGGCAGTTCATCGATGAGTGATAGTTCGCCGAAAAAACCGTCCTTTCCGATAACATCCAGAATATATTCCTTGCCTTCTTCATCGAAAAGGGAGATTTTCACCTTTCCGCTCAATATGACATAGAGTGAATCGCCTATCTCACCTTCCTGGAAAACTATAGAGTTCTTGTTGTAATTCTTAAGGACTGCAATCCTGGAAATCGCCTGTATTTCATCATCCTTTAATATGGAAAAGAGGGTAACGCTTTTTAAATTCCCAACATATTGCTTCATCATAATGCCACCCTGTTCATCTAAATCCCCAATATGTCCTGTATACTCTTCAGGGCTTCCGCAACCTTTTCACCCGGGACGCCCCCCTGTGCTATCTGCGGTCCTCCGCCACCCTTCCCGTTGTATTTCTCCGTAATCCCCTTGATGATTTTCCCTGCGTTGTATGTGCTCTGAGCATCCTTGCTGACTGCAACAACGATTAAACCTTTTGTATCATCCCGCGTACCCACTGCAGCGACACAGCTTTTCACCCTGCTTCTGATAATATCCGTCACCTTTCTTAAATCTTCTGCTTTGGCATTCTCAATCAACATAGTGACAGCTTTAACCCCGTCCCGTTCACAGGCCCCCTCGATTGCCGCATCGACTTTACCGGCTGTTATCTCCTCTCTTAAACGCTCCAGTATCTTTTCTTTTTCCTGAAGCTCTCCGATAATCCCTTCAATCCGTTCCCGTACCCTGCCGGTCTCTGTGTTGGTGAGTTTTGCAATTCCGTTCACAATACCTTCAAGCGTGCGGCTGCGTTCTATTGCACCTTTCCCTGTAACGGCCTCAATCCTTCTCACGCCGTATGCAAGGGAGCCTTCGCCGGTGATATAAAAACTCCCTATCTCTCCGGTATTCCTCACATGGGTTCCGCCACACAATTCAGCGCTGAAATCGCCTATCTTCACAACCCTCACCGTTTCTCCGTATTTCTCTTCGAATAGTGCTGTTGCGCCTTCTTTGATTGCGTCGTCTTTTGTTTTCTCTTCAACAGCAACATTGATACAATCGAGGCACTTTTCGTTAACAATATCCTCCACCCGTGCTATTTCCGCATTATCCAGGGCATGAAAGTGGGTGAAGTCAAACCTGAATCTGTCTTTTTCCACAAGTGAGCCGGATTGTTTCACATGGTCTCCAAGCATCTGCCGGAGCGCATAGTGGAGGAGGTGTGTGGCAGTGTGATTTCTCGAAACACCCCTCCGTTTTTCCTTGTCAACGGTCAATCGAACAATATCCCCTTTTTTGAAAGAACCATTTTCCATCTTTATGCTGTGAGAGAAGAGGTCGGCCTTTATCTTCGTTACGTTCAGAACCTGTGCCTTCCCGGAAGGTGATGTTATGAAACCCTCATCGTCCGTCTGACCTCCACTTTCTGCATAAAAAGGGGTATAGTCAAAGAAGATTTCGCCTTCTTCACCTTCGTATATCTCTTCTGCTATCTTCTCATCCTTAATGATATTAATTATTTTTCCTTGCGTCTCCAGCTTCTCATATCCCACAAATATATTTTTTGCATCGGTCTTCAGCACTTCCACATGACCTTCGCCCAGCTCATCGCCCTTTATCTTTGAAGCACTCCTTGACCTCGTTTTCTGCTCTTTCAGTGCATATTGAAACCCGGCCACATCAACCAGCAACGCATCTTCTTCTGCCATTTCCTGTGTGATATCGAGAGGGAATCCATAGGTATCGTATAGCTTATAAACCAGATCTCCCGGGATGGCATTTTCTCCTTTTGCTTTCAATTCTGCAGCAATTTCCTCATAGAGCCTCATGCCGATATTCAACGTCTCAATGAATCTTTCCTCTTCCCCTTTAAGGACACGCACGATGTAGGGGTGGTTATGCTTGATCTCCGGATATGTATCTGCCATGAGGTCAACGACTGTGCCAGAGAGGTCATAAAGAAACTCTTTCTCTATGCCGAGCTTTTTTCCGTACCGCAATGCCCTCCGGATGATCCTTCTCAGAACATAGCCTCTCCCGTCCTTTGACGGCAAGACACCGTCATTAATGATAAATGTTGCCCCTCTCACGTGGTCTGCGATGACCCTCATAGCAATGTCCCTGCGTCTGTTTTCTCCGTATATGCTTTGTGAAATATCTTCCAGCCGTTTCAAAATGGGGCTGAAAAGGTCGGTCTCATAATTTCCGATCTTGCCCTGCATGATGGAAGTAATCCGTTCGAGTCCCATACCGGTATCTATGGAAGGACGGGGTAATTTTTTCATCTCCCCGCCTTTGGTCCTCTCGAACTCCATAAATACAAGATTCCAGACCTCTAAAAATCTGTCACAATCACAGCCGACCTGACATGTCGGTTTTCTGCAGCCGACACCTTCACCCAGATCATAATGGATCTCAGAGCAGGGTCCACAGGGGCCTTCATCGCCCATTGACCAGAAGTTATCTTTCTCGCCAAGCCGGACGATTCTGTCAGCAGAGATGTTGATACTCTTCCAGATTGCATCCGCCTCGTTATCATCTTTGTAAATAGTTATCCATAAACGCTTTTTGTCCAGATTCAGCACATCGGTCAGAAATTCCCAGGCAAAGGGGATTGCCTCTTTCTTAAAGTAATTCCCGAATGAAAAGTTGCCGAGCATTTCGAAGAAGGTGTGGTGTCTTAATGTCTTTCCCACGTTTTCAAAGTCGTTATGCTTGCCCCCGGCCCTGACACACTTCTGGGAGGATGTTGCCCTCTCGTAATCCCTTTTTTCAATGCCGGTAAAGACATTTTTAAACTGCACCATCCCGGCATTGACAAATAGTATCGTTGGGTCCCTGTCCGGCACGAGCGATGAACTCGGAACTATGGTATGACCATGTGCTGAAAAATATGCCAAAAACTTCTTTCTTATTTCGCTTGATGTCACGATTCACCTTTCTTTAATTCATAATGTGCAAGCAATTTATCCTTAATCTCATCTTTTGTTTCTTCATTTTTCCTGAGGAACTCTTTTGCGTTTTCTCTTCCCTGTCCCATCCGTATCTCTCCGTAAGAAAACCATGTTCCTGCTTTTTCAACAACGCCTGCCTCAACTGCCAAGTCCAGTATATCTCCTTCCTTTGAGATACCCTCGCCGAATATTATATCAAATTCCACTTCTTTAAATGGTGGGGCAAGCTTGTTTTTTACTACCTTTACCCTTGTTCTGTTTCCGATAATGTCCTGCCCGTCCTTTATAGCGGAGATTCTTCGTATATCGAGCCGTACCGAGGAGTAGAACTTTAATGCGTTCCCACCGGTCGTTGTCTCCGGGTTCCCGAACATGATCCCTATTTTATGCCGTATCTGGTTGATGAATATGACAGTTGTCATGGATTTACTGGTTATAGCGGTAAGCTTTCTCAATGCCTGTGACATAAGCCGTGCCTGCAAACCCATATGGGCATCGCCCATGTCACCTTCAATCTCAGCACGAGGTACAAGGGCTGCCACGGAATCGATGACCACTGCATCAACCCCACCGCTTCTCACGAGGATTTCGGCAATCTCAAGCGCCTGCTCGCCTGTATCCGGTTGTGATAAAAGTAGTTCATCTGTTTTTACACCGATCTTGTTGGCATATGCCATATCCAGGGCATGTTCTGCGTCAATAAAGGCTGCTGTACCACCCAGTTTCTGGATTTCGCTTACGACCTGCAGGGCAAGGGTTGTTTTGCCGGATGCCTCGGGGCCGAATATCTCGATGACCCTCCCCCTCGGCAACCCACCGACACCGAGCGCAATATCCAGCGAAAGCGACCCGGTTGATACCACTGGCACGGCCTCAATGGGTTTATCGCCCATTCTCATGATCGAACCCTTTCCAAAGAGTTTCTCGATCTGCGTAACCGCCATATCTATTGCCTTTGATTTGTTTTCCTCTTCCTTCACCTGTTGCTACCTCCCTATTTTGTTTAAATTCCAATAACCAAAATTATAAATCACAAAAACATTTAAGGATCTCTAAGGTTGCATACCCAGTTTTATTTCCCACACCGGTGTATATATCGCTCCCTGACTTGTGAGTGTGCTTTTAAAGAGCACGAGCGCATTCACATTAAAACTTTTTCTGTCTATTTCCACGAGTGCTTTTTCCGGAAGAGGTGCAGGCACCTTTCTTCTCCCCAATGTAATGTGCGGCATAAAAGACCTTTCATCTTTTTCGATGCCCAACGATGTAATGTTCTGTTCTATATCATTGAATATGTCTTTTATATTGTCAACTCCATTTTCCAGTGTGATAACAATGACCCTTGCCCTCTTTTTAGAGGGAAGTGCATCAATATCCTTAAGGGTGAGGGCAAAGGGGCTGTACTTTAACCCTACATGCTCTATCGATTTCTTTATATTCCAGGCCATTTTCTCTTCGATTTCACCGAAGAACTTTAAGGTAATATGCCGGGCCGCCTCATTTACCCATTTTACCCCATCAGCGTATATGGCCATGCCCCTTGCGACGGCCTTAAGATATTCCTTGATCTCATCGGGGATTTCCACAGCCAGAAAAGATCTCATATAGGTTTTTCTTCCAGGTAGTCGACAACAAATGTGAGCGCTGCTTCAGAGGTCTGTTGCTTTATCTCTGTCCTGTTGCCGGTAAACAAAAAGTTACGGACAGAAGTACCTTCTCCGGTAGCAAGCCCCACAAAGACTGTGCCCACAGGCTTTTCCAATGTGCCACCTGCCGGCCCTGCAATGCCGGTTACGGAAACCCCTATGTCCACACCGGCAATATTCTTTACCCCTTCTGCCATCAATTTTGCCACTTCATAACTGACAGCTCCATATCTGTTAATGACCTCTTCCCGAACAGACAAAAAGGATGTCTTTGCTTTGTTACTGTAAGTTATAAAACCTGCCTCAAAATATTCAGAGGCACCACTGATATTTGTGATCCTGCTGGCTATGAGACCACCCGTGCAGGACTCTGCTACAGCGATTGTCAGACCCTTTTCTTTCAGTATTCTGCCTACCTTTTCTTCTATTTCCATATGCTGTAAACCACAAGGTGTCCTGACCATAATATAATATTTGCATATATGCCGGCAAGAATATCATCAGCCATTATGCCGTACCCTTTCCTGTAGCGCTCAACGGCGTTAACAGGGTATGGCTTTACGATATCAAAAATTCTGAAAAGGAAGAACCCTGCAACAAGTGTAATGAGGGTCGGCTTGTGCCCCGCCATTGTTATGAACATACCGGCCAGCTCATCTATGACAATATAACCGGGGTCTTCCACTGTGAATGTGAGTAAGTTGATGCAGATAATCGAGAATATAATGAGGCAGCATATAAAGCTGATATTGGCAATCAGTGATGGGAACGGGAAAAGATATATAAAAATACAGCCTAAAGCTGAAGCCCACGTCCCCGGTGCAAAAGGCATATAACCCACGAAACCGCAGGTAACGATGAAACGAAGTGTTTTGTCAAGGTTGCTGCCCATAAAAGTCTTATGAATTATCTTCCATACACCTTCCCCTCATCAAAAACCTTCTTTCCCACCACTTTCCACCCCTCTGCCCATGCCCTGTAGAAACAACTCCAGTAGCCTGTGTGGCAAGCCGCTACCTTCTGGTCAACCAAAATCAAAACCGTGTCGTTATCGCAGTCAAGGTGTATTGCCTTGACGTCCTGCGTATGTCCCGAGGTCTCTCCTTTGAGCCAGAGCTTTTCCCGTGACCTTGAGTAATAATGCGCCTTCCCTGTTTTTAATGTTAACTCAAAGGCTTCCCGGTTCATGTAGGCGACCATAAGCACATCTTTTGTCCTGAAATCCTGCACAACCACAGGCACAAGTCCACGCTCATCCCACTTTATAGCATCCATCTTTTTCTCCTGAATAAATAATAAATTCCAAGCACCAATATCCAAATCCCAAAAAAATTCAAAACTCAAATAACCAAACTTTCAAAACGGTTTTGAATCCTGGACATTTGAATTTATTTAGAAATCATGTATCACGGTGTTACAACCGTACGTTTACTCCACGATCCCTCAGGTATTGTTTGGCCTCGATAATCGTGTATTCCCTGTAATGGAAAATTGATGCAGCGAGCACCGCATCTGCCTTTGCATCCACAAGACCATCGTAAAGGTGGCCAAGTGTACCAACCCCGCCTGACGCAATAACAGGGATGTTTACTGCCTCTGAAATGGCTTTTGTGAGCGGGATGTCATAGCCTATCTTTGTTCCGTCTCTGTCCATGCTTGTAAGGAGTATCTCCCCGGCACCCAGTTTTTCGACCTGCCTTGCCCATTTTATTGCATCTACTCCCGTTGGCCTTCTCCCGCCGTACGTATATACCTCAAAGCCGTCATCCTTCTTCTTGGCGTCGATAGCCACGCATATGCACTGGCTTCCGAACATTTCGCTTGCCTCCCGGATAAACTCCGGCGTTTCAATAGCGGAGGTATTCACCGCCACCTTATCCGCACCTGCGAGGAGAGTTTCCCTGATGTCTTCCAGGGTTCTGATGCCACCCCCGACGGTTAATGGCATGAACACTTCCCTTGCAACCCTTTCAACGACATCTATGATCGTCTTTCTTTTCTCGTGGGAGGCAGTTATGTCAAGAAAACAGAGTTCATCCGCCATCTCATCTTCATAAGTTTTGGCGTTATCAACAGGGTCACCTGCGTCTTTAAGTCCTAAAAAGTTTATCCCCTTCACAACCCTGCCTTCCATAACATCGAGACAGGGGATTATCCTTTTAGTCAGCATATTTCACTGCTTCCTCTATTTTTATGAGACCTTCGTATACTGCCTTGCCAAGTATGACAGCCCACGCACCCATATCCTTCAGTCTCTTTACATCGTCAATATGAGTAACGCCTCCGCTTGCAATAACCGGAATTTTCGTCATGCTTAACATATTTTTCATGCCTTCGTAATCCGGGCCGGAGAGCATCCCGTCCCGTGCGATACTCGTGCTGAGAATGGCCATTATCCCTGCCTGTTCCGATTCTTCAAGGATTTGCTTAATGTCTTTATTGACGGCGGTTTTCCACCCCCTCACCATGGGTTTTCCGTCGAGGAGGTCAAGCCCGAGCACGATATTCCTGAACATTGAAAGGCTCTTAAAAAATGCATCATCCTCCAGTGCGCGGGTTCCCACAATCACTCCATCCAGACCCCATTCGCAGTAGAATTTAATATCTCCCTCATTTCTGATGCCTCCGCCTGCTTCCATGTACCCATCCACTTTGAGCCTTATCTCTTTTATAATCTCATGATGGGTACGTTGACCTGTTCTCGCGCCGTCGAGGTCAATGATGTGGAAATCCCGTGCCCCCTGCTGTATCATCTCTTCGATCTTTTTGACAGGGTTTTCGCTGTATACCGTTACCTTATCGAAATCTCCTTTCTTGAGGCGTACGGTTTTGCTGTCCATAAGATCCATGGCAAAGAGCGCCTTCATCTTGGTATATCCCCCGTATGTATACCTGAATCCTTTTCAATAGCTTGTGATGCATCTTCCACAAGCGCATCCAAACCCTTTTCAACCCCTTCTTTAGACAGTGCTTCTGCTGTTATCCATTTACCCCCCCGTTTGAAGAATTTTCCTATGCCAAAGAGGTTTTCCGTTAGGGCCTGCTGATCTTCGTCAAAAACAAATATCTGTTTCAGGGTGTTATTTTCAAAAAGGTGCATGTGAAAACCAACACCTGCGGGTTTTTCTACCGAGTAGTTGCCACCTTTCCGTTCTTCAAACCTGTAAATGTACACATGGATATATCGATCGCTTTCCTTGCCGCCTGAAAATTTTATCTTTCTTGCATACAATCCCTCTTCAAGCTGTTTACCCACAATTGCTAACGCGTCTCTGTGGACATTCCCGTTTTTAATGAATCTTCCGCAATACTTACATCTGTCAATGCCTTCAGTGCTTTCAACTTTTTCAATAGAGATGCCGATACCTTCATCAGCATGACAAATTGAAGCAAAAGTGAATATAGTGGCCAGTATGAGAAGGGCAATGTATGTCTTTTTTAATGTCCGCATAACCCCACAATTCTACAGGAAAACACCGGCAAATGGAAGAAGAAAAACGTATTTTTCAGATCAATGATTTTATGAATTTAACGAGGTAGTCTATCTTTAAAATGCTGGAAGGCTTCGCGGCGATGGCCTTTATAAAGTATGTTCTTGCAACCCCTTTTTCTCCGGCTAAATACAATTTTCTGAAGAGTTCCAAACATCTTCGCGATACAAAATCCTTGCGGAGATATTCAAGCGCCCCTCCATAAAACGGATCATTCAGGATTGCCCTTACAAGGGCAGTATCCTGTCTTTTCAATTCTTCGATATTGTGTCTGAGGCTGTCTTCATGCCAGAGCGTAACAGCAGTTGGTCTTTGCGTATAATATACTGTTGTGGAAAAAAATATCTTGCAAAAATAGACAACATCCTCGCCGTTTGATAGATCAACAGGGAATCTGAACTGTTTTGCAATAGTGCCCTTAGTCAACACCACACATGTTGCAAAGGGGAGCCGGCCAAGGATAAGGTCTTCATAGAATGTGCCCGAGCTTCTATCGCTTTTGAATCCAGGCTGACATGACAGGGACCCATCCCTTCCCTTTTTTGAGTACGTTTCTGTAATCACTGCACCAAGATGTGTGTTTTTCAAAAGGATGTCCAGCCTTGTTCTGATGGCATCTTCAATGAAATAATCGTCGGCATCAAGAAACCCGATAAAATCGCCTGTGGCAGATTCAATCCCCCTGTTCCGTGCCGCAGATACCCCGGCATTCTCCTGAAAAATGTAAACAATCCTGTCCCCGTATCGTTCGATGATCTCTCTTGTATTATCTGTAGAGCCATCATCAACAACAATGATTTCAAGGTTCTTATAAGTTTGCTGTAAACAGGATTCCAGCGCAACAGGTAAATATTCTCCGTAATTATAGGTGGGTATTATGATGGAAATTAAAGGCGATGGGTCATAGTCCAGCATTCTGTAAGTTTACCTTATGCTTTCCTTTAATTTCAAACAAAAGCCGAAAAAACTTTTCTTTCACCTTTACATGTCCCGTAGTCAATGGGTAAAATAACAATAAATCCCTGGAAAGGAATTCCCATATGAAAAAGATTGAAAAAATATCTCCAAAAGAAGTGCGGGCATTAATCCGAACAGGAGAATGGCAGAAATCCACAGCAGGCCTTGCTTTAGGCTATGCTCAGGCCAACCTTGTCATACTGCCCGGGCAGTATGCATTTGATTTTCTTCTTTATTGCCAGAGAAATCCGAAACCATGCCCTTTGCTGGAAGTGCTGGAACCCGGCAAATATATAACGGAATTTTTGGCAGCCAGTGCAGATGTCACCACCGATATCCCGCTTTATAACGTTTACAAACGGGGAAGGTTGGCTGCTACTATACAGAATGTTGAGGATTTATGGCAGGACGATTTTGTCACATTTCTCTTAGGATGCAGCTATTCCTTCGAAGAAGCTCTCATGAAGGTAAAAATTCCCGTACGGCACATCGAGGAAGGCAGGAACGTCCCCATGTATATCACCAATATACCCTGCAAGCCGGCAGGTATCTTCAGGGGTCCTATGGTTGTGTCGATGAGACCTGTTCCCGAAGCCCTTGTGGTGAAGGCGGTTCAGGTTACATCACGCTATGCTGCCGTTCATGGAGGCCCCGTCCACATAGGTAACCCTGCGAAGATAGGGATTAGAAATTTGCATAAACCGGATTTCGGTGATTCCGTTACGATTAAAACCGGCGAAGTACCTGTTTTCTGGGCTTGTGGCGTTACCCCCCAGGCTGCAGTTATGGAGGCAAAACCGGACATCTGTATTACCCATGCCCCGGGCCATATGTTCATCTCAGACATACTCAACGAAGAACTGGCGACTATGTAAATGCGAAAATGCAATCGCTGAATGCGAAAGTGATTCTTGAGCGGGAGATTTCCTGTCCGAA
>JAPLKA010000113.1 GCA_026388315.1 Pseudomonadota bacterium
ATTTTTGCACCGATATAAGAAATAAAGCCGGAGCCGTTGGCAATTAAGTCAGATGGTAAGTTGTAAGTTAGGGCGAAAAAAAAGTAACATTTTTCGTTGGAGGAGAGATTTATCTATTGACACGGGGAGGCCTTATAGGTGGTTATTCGCAGGCTGAAGCCTGCGGCTACCACGACAGCAAGACGCCTGTCCTACTGTTACTGTCAGGTTTTCACTTTCGCTATTCACTATTCACTTTCTTAATTGCTAAAAATTCGTCCCCCCTGCCTTATTGGCGGCGGCGATAGCCTGATGGGCCATATTAATGGATTGGCCGAGCGTGTTCAGTACCTGTACCGGATTATGGAAACCCATACTGTTTTCTGCTGCAACGATATCCCAGTACCACTGCGCTTTCCGGACAAGCTCCCGCGCCTTATCCAGTTCCACCTTATTGGCCTTTCCGAGATTATTTACCTTTCCTATTACTTCATGCGCCTTTGCAACGGTCATGCCGGCAGTGTGTTGCAGTTGCCAGACATTGCCCTGAATGGTCTTCACACGGTCAAGAAACCATTCTTTTGTCTGAGCATGACAAGTTCCACATGACGCATCAATATGTTTCATGGGGCTTGTCAGCCAGTGTGACGAATACTTTTGACCATTCTCGCGCATGAAGGGCATATGACAATCTGCACAGGAAACCCCTGCCTTTCCGTGCGCTCCGTTACTCCACGTTTCAAAATCAGGGTGTTGCGCCTTGAGCATCTTTGCCTGCGAATCAGGATGTATCCAATCCTGGGCAAACCCATTAGGTGTTTGTGCGTAATAAGCATACATCTGCTCAGGGTGAAGTCCCTTATCCCATGGGAATATGACCCTTGTAGTCTCAGGCTCAAAATAATACTCCACATGGCATTGCGCACAGACATAGCTTCTCATCTCTTCACGGGATGCCTTTTTTACATCTATCCCCCGTCGCTGCATGGCCTCTGTAAAGGCAGGATTAATGACCCGAAGGTTCATTGTAGCCAGATCATGGCAGTTAGCACATACAATGGGATGCTTCATTCTGGGGAACAGTTCGGATAAAGGGGTTTTTGCATATCCCCACCCCTTCTCTTTATAGAAGTCGATAAGATATGCTGTTTTGCAGGTCATACATGCCCCGGGGCTCACCGGTGTGATCCTTTTTGTCTCCTTCAGGTCATCCAGGGCATAGGGATGTCCACGGTCTTCCGTATAATCCTTACTGAATGCCATGCCTTTAAAGTTCATCAGAATTTCGGGCTGTTTTATGGAGTGCTGGACCTTCAGGCTGCCCCCGAAACCCGTAGGAGAGGCTGACATATCAAGATTTTTCTGAAAGCTCTTATACTGGAGAGGGTAGGATTTTCCCCACACGGCAGGGTTGTATTCGTTTGCAGGTATGGGCGTAATTTTTACGGTAGAAGCAGGTTTTATTGCTATAGCTCTCGCTGCAACAAAAAGGACAGTTAGAAACACCACTACAACTAAAACCGTTAGAAACCTGGTCTTTCTATTCATACTTCAGTCCTCCTTTTAATATACCCTGGCCATGCACCAGATTGTGGTGACATTTTAAACAATTCTGGCCACCCTTGGACATGCGCGTGTTTTCAATGGTCGAGAAGTGGCAACGGAAACAATTGCCGTTCATAATATCCTTCCCTTTGGAAGAAAGTCTGATATGAGCAGGATAATTACGGATCACCTCATGCCAGAGGTCATTGAGGCCTGCACGGGTTTTATATGCGAGCTTTCCGGCAATATTTGTATCCGGCATATGACATTCGATACATGAAAATTGTTTGTGTCTTGATAACTTCCACTGGGTATATTCTTTTTCCATGCTATGGCAGGCTCCGCAGAACCGGGAAGCGCCGCCAAGCTGGTAACCGCCCGCCAGCAGAAGTATCAGAACCATACCGGCCGCTAAACCATACCAGAACTTACCCCCTCCAGGGTGTATGACAGGCCCCTGATTGAGGATTTCATCAATATCATATAATGGTTGCTTTTTAGAGAATTTCACTCAACGCTACTCTCTGTTTTTAACTACAAATTCCAATTGACCAATCTTCCAAATCACAAACAGTTTGGTTATTGTTATTTGGAATTTGGAATTTGCCTCTATTTCCCATCTATCTTTAATTTAAATGATGATTCCTTCTGGCTTTCTTCCTCTTTAGAGATACCTGCCATCTTGATCTTGAGCCTCAGATCGTTGGGGGCATCGGCATATGCTATTGCGTTATTGTAATCAATGATCCCTGTTTTATAAAGGTCAAGGATATGCTGGTCAAAGGTCTGCATCCCTTCGTTGTAAGACGCTGCCATGGTCTCCTTTAAAAGCCCTACATCACCTTTCAGGATAAGGTCCTTTATCCTTGCGCTGTCAAGCATGATTTCGATGGCAGCAACCCTCTTCCCTTCCACGGTAGGAATAAGCCTCTGGGATATAATAGCCCTGAGGTTAAGGGACAACTGCATGTATATCTGAAGGTGACGCTCTATGGGGAAGAAATTCAGAATCCTTTCAAGGGCCTGGTTTGCGTTATTCGCATGGAGTGTACCGAGGGCGAGATGCCCTGTTTCAGCAAAGGTAATGGCATCCTCCATCGTCTCGGTATCCCGTATCTCGCCGATAAGAATTACATCCGGCGCCTGCCTCAAGGTATTCTTCAGGGCAGCCGCAAATGAATGGGTATCAAACCCGACTTCCCTCTGCGTGATAACACTCTGTTTGTGATTATGGACATATTCTACCGGGTCTTCGATGGTTATTATATGTCCGCGCTGGTTTGCATTCCTATGGTCTATCATGGACGCCAGGGTTGTAGACTTGCCGCTCCCCGTTGCGCCAACAACAAGGATCAGCCCGTTTTTGCCCATCATGATACTCTTAAACACCTGGGGAAGCCCAACCTCGTCGATGCTTTTGATCACTGTATTGATCAGTCTGATGACCAATCCGGCGTACCCCCTCTGCCTGAAGATATTGACCCTGAACCTCCCCAGTTCCGGGTAATAGAGGGCAAGGTTCATTTCCAGCTCTTCAGCAAAGATTTTTCTCTGCTTTTCGTTCATTGTGCTGGCTGCAATTCGCTCGGTATCTTCAGCGGTCATGGGGGGTTCATCGTATGGCTGTGTAGCACCCTGAATGCGGAACATGGCCGGCATGCCGTTTGTTATGTAAATGTCCGATGCACCCTTCTCGCCCATATATTTTAAATAATCTAATAATTCTGCCATATTTCACCTCTGTTGAGCAGATTGCGGGAGCCAGAAGGCCACCTCATCCCTTGTCACAATGTTCTTCGCAAGTAATTCATTTACGGAGGATTCCATTGTCTGCATCCCGACACCTTTGCTTGTCTGCATAATCGATGGAATCTGTGCAATTTTAGCTTCTCTTATGAGGTTCCGGACAGCAGGCGTTCCAATCATGATCTCAAACGATGCTATCCTGCCCTTGCCATCTTTTCTCTTGAAAAGGGCCTGTGTGACAACTGCCTGTATGGACTCCGAAAACATAGCACGCACCTGCGCCTGCTGCGCTGCAGGGAAAACGTCTATAACCCTGTCCACAGTCTTGGGGGCTCCACTTGTATGCAATGTTCCGAAAACAAGGTGTCCTGTCTCTGCCGCTGTCAAGGCAAGGGAGATTGTTTCCAGATCCCTCATTTCACCCACGAGAATAATATCGGGGTCTTCACGGAGCGCACTTCTCAATGCATTGGAAAAACTCTTGGTATGAGGCCCAAGCTCCCTCTGGTTTACAAGACACTTTTTTGACTTATGGACAAACTCGATGGGGTCTTCGATGGTTAATATGTGTCCCATTTCTTCACTATTAATCAGATCAATGATTGCAGCAAGGGTTGTTGATTTTCCACTACCTGTAGGACCTGTGACAAGGACAAGCCCCTTTTCCAGGCCTGCTATATCCCTGAAGACCTTCGGCAGGTTCAACTCTTCAAAGCTAGGTATCTTGGTGGGAATTGTCCTGAAGACAGCAGCGTCACCCCTTTGCTGTTTAAAACAATTTACCCTGAATCGGGCAATATCACCCAGGGCAAAGGAAAAGTCCAGTTCGAGAAATTCTTCAAAGATTTTTCTCTGCTGATCATTTAAAATCTCATATATCATATTGTGCACATCATCCTTTTCAAGCGGCGGAACCTCAATTTTCCTCATTTCTCCATGTATTCTTACCATGGGAACCTCTCCGGCGCTGATATGAAGGTCAGATCCTTTGTTATCAACCATAAAAATAAGTAATTCCGATATATCCATAAAACCCTCCTTTTATAATGATTCCAGCTCTTTGAATGTTGGTAAATCTTCGATACCCTTGAGTCCGTATACTTCTAAAAATTTACCCGTTGTCCTGAATGTGATGGCTTTTCCAATCTCTTCATCCCTGCCTGCAATCTCGATTAATCTTTTACTGAGTAAATGTTTGATAACACGGGTAGAATCAACACCTCTTATGGCATCCACTTCCCTCTTTGTTACCGGCTGTTTGTAGGCAATCGCTGCAAGGGCCTCAAGCACTGATTTCGTTAACTCCACATCCTTTTCTTTCACGAATCTCTTTATCCACTCTTTATAATCGACCCTTGTTCTCATCTGAAAACCACCGGAAACCTGGACAATCTCCAATGCCCTCTCTGAATAATTGTACTCTTTTGTCAGTTCATTCAGGGCATCTTCCACGTCTTTTAATGAACATCCCTCGAGCTTTTTAAATAATCCTTTTGTTGTAACAGGTTTTGGTGATACGAAGAGAATTGCCTCTATAATCCGCTTGAGTTCCATTCTTTCAAAAACTCCGATACCATTGATACAATACCATTGACCTCTTCCTGATAGGCATACCAGCTAATATCTTTTTCCCTGGCAAACCATGTAAATTGTCTTTTTGCATAGTGTCTTGTATGCTTTTTTATATCTTGTACCATATCTTCACGGGTAATTTCACCTTTAATATACTGGAGTATTTCCCTGTACCCTATGCTTGAAAAGGGCTTCTCTTTTCCGTGATAGCCCATGGCAAGTATACTTTTTACCTCTTCAACCCACCCGGCAATGAACATATCCTCGACCCTTTTATTGATTCTTGAATAGAGCTCGTTCCGTTCCCTCCTGAGGCCAATTTTTAATGCACTGTAATGCGGTTCCCTGAAACCGTGGATTTTCCCCCATTCTGACATCTTCACACCTGTTGAGCGAAAAACCTCCATAGCCCTTACAACCCTTACCCTGTCACGAAAACTAATTCTCAAGGCATATTCAATGTCCACCTTCTTCAATTCTTCATAAAATTGTATCGGGTCGCATATATATTCTTCGGTGAGGGCCTTTCTCAGGCCGGTTTCTTTCGGTGCAAGGAATAAGCCATAAAGCAACACCCTGATATACAGGCCTGTACCTCCCACGACAATGGGCACCTTTCCCCTGTTCACAACATCTTTAATCGAAAAATCCGCCTTCTCTTTAAATATGGCAGCGTTAAACTCCTCATGGGGCTCCACGATATCAATGAGGTGGTGAGGAATTTCATCTGTCTGCCCATTATAGGGTTTGGCAGTCCCTATATTAAAGTGTTTATAGACCTGCATTGAGTCGGCATTGATAATCTCTCCACCAAAAGTTCTTGCAAGGTGCAGGGATAATTCGGACTTCCCGGTACAGGTAGGACCAAGTATAATGATTATTTTATTGAGATTATCCCTATTCATCTAAAATCCTAAACTTGCTTTGCTTTAACGATTTAAATTTTGAACATTTGTGCTTATTAAAGATAAATTCTCATAACTTAACATAATAAGTACCTGCTCTCAGCCTGAATTTATACCAGTATATCATTTGAGAACATCGGGAATATACAGTATAATATAATTTGCCATGTATTCAAGGGTTATCAAATTCGCCATTCTTTTAATCTTTCTGCCCGCTGTTTTTGGCGGTAGTTTCGGATACGGCCTTGTCAATTACCTTGAAATTCCCGATGTAAAACAACTCGAATCTTATAAACCCAAGTCGTCAACGAGGCTTTATGCAGATGACAACAACCTCTTCGCCGAGCTTTTTGTGGAAAAAAGGGTACCCATTCCGATCACGGAAATGCCAAATCACCTCAAATATGCATTTATAGCCATTGAAGACGTGAGGTTCTACAAACATTTCGGTATTGATATAAGAAGCATCGGGAGGGCCGCCTTCAAAAACATCGCCCGCCGGGGAATCACAGAGGGAGCATCCACCATAACGCAGCAGCTTGCCAGGAACCTCTTCCTAACCTCCAAAAAAAGCTTTAAAAGAAAAATCGAGGAAGCCGCTCTTGCGATTCAGATAGAGAGGGCTTATTCAAAGGACGAGATTCTCAACATGTATCTGAATCTCATTTATCTCGGCGAAGGCGCACATGGCGTTGAGGCGGCGAGCTATACCTATTTCCACAAAAAGGCAAACCAGTTAGCCGTTGAAGAATCGGCAACCCTGGCAGCCCTCACAAAATCCCCTTCAAGATTATCCCCCTTTAAAAATCCTTCAAGGGCTATTGAAAGAAGAAATATTGTACTGAGAAAAATGTACGATGCAGGATTCATTAATAAAAGCGCCTACATGCAGGCGATGAAGACCCCTATGACCCTCGCACCATTCAGGGGCTACGAGAAAAAAACCGGATATTTTATCGAGTATGTGAAACAGAATCTTGACGAATTTGTAGAAAATTCACAGGATATATATACCAAAGGACTCAATATAAAAACCACGGTAAACCTTAAAATGACAGAATATGGCTATGAGGCGATTGAAAAAGGGCTGCAGTCTTATAAGACAAGGCACCCCAATATAACTGCACTCCCTGAGGTTGCCCTCATAGCAATTGAGGTAAAGACAGGCAATATCAAGGTCATGATAGGCGGGAGAGATTTTACATCTTCGCCCTACAACAGGGCAGTTCAGGCAAAGAGACAGCCCGGTTCCGCCTTTAAACCCATTATTTATCTTACTGCATTGGAGAAAGGCCTTCGCCCTGACACCATCCTGAGGGATGCACCCGTATCTTTCACAAACCCATACACAAAAGTGGTGTGGCAACCAAAAAACTATAAAAATGAATATCATGGCGATGTAACTATGCGGAGGGCACTCGAACTGTCTCTGAACACCGCCAGTGTCCGGCTGCTTGAAAGGGTTGGGGTCGAAAACGTCATAGACATGGCAAAGAGGCTGAACATAAACAGCAACTTTGCGCCAAATCTCTCTTTGGCCCTGGGCACAACGGAAATAATCCCCTTAGACCTTGCATTTGCCTATGCAACCTTTGCAAGGGGTGGTATTTATATCTCCCCTTCGGCCATAAGAAATATTGCTACCACTGAAGGAGAAGAAATTTATACCGAAGAATCCCTTGAAGAAAGTGTAGTTTCCCCTGAGGCCGCCTATGCACTTGTTGATATAATGAAAGGTGTTGTAAAAAGAGGTACTGCACGGGGCGCAGCGTCTATGCCCTATTATCTTGCAGGGAAAACAGGCACCACCGACGACTTTAAAGATGCATGGTTCGTCGGCTTTTCGCCAAACCTTCTTTGCCTTGTCTGGGTTGGATATGACAAAGGGACCCACCTGGGCAACAAGGAGTCAGGGGGGGCAGCAGCATTACCTATATGGATTGATTTCATGGCAAAGGCACTGCCCATGTACCCGAATGATGACTTTGCACAACCGGAAAAACCAGCCTCCGAGCAACAACCTGTGGATAAGGAGCAACTATAATCAGCCTTCAGAAGGCTAAACTCTGAACCACATCGTGCACCAGCTCGATCACCGTTATTTCCGGCGGCGCGAGGAAGCGCATCGGCGGACCCCATGTCCCTACTCCGCTGCTTGTGTAAAGATACGATTTATCACTTATCTTGTGGAATCCGGTATAGAGCGGGAAAAAGATTTTTACAACATACCGGAATGGAAATACCTGCCCCTTATGCGTGTGGCCTGAAAGCTGAAGGTCAAAAAAGTCCACAGCGCCTTGGTCAACAACAGGTCTGTGTTTGAGTAAAATGGTAAATTTCTCCTGTGGAAGGCTTAAAAGCAATGCCCTTTCGTAAATCAAGTTATTTTTATAGTTAACCCCTGCTGCGTCATCAACGCCTGCAATATTGATAATATCTCCAACGTTAACCCCCCTGCCCCTCAAAACCTCAAACCCTGCCTGTTCTATGAAATCAATGGAAGCGTCAATCCCGGCATAGTATTCATGATTACCTGTTATGGCAAATTTGCCGTAGGTCGGATTGATTCGTTTTAACGGCTCAATAGATGTTTTTAATTTGTTAAAGCGCCCGTCAATAAGATCACCTGTTGAGACAAGAATATCAGGTTTAATATCCCTGATTTTGTCTGCGATCTGTTCCATCCTTTTCTTCCCTATAATAAGACCGGTGTGGACATCGGAAACCTGAACAATTCTGAGTGTACCCACTTTTTCATGGATCTTCGGGGTTTTGATAGTTATTTTTTCAATCCTTATTTGCGTCGCCTCATAAAACCCGTATGGCGTAATCAATGAAGCGCATACAAACGGAATGACAAAAAAGTATCTGTCGGCATGTATAAACCTTGAAACGTCTGTTTTTGATATTAAACCCACTAAATATACGCACAACCTCAGAAAATCGATGCAGATAGATACGGAAAAGAACAGAAACAGTACCACCATCCACGTGTACCCGATGTAAGCCATGAAACGTGCAAAATTATCATGACCGGTCTTTTCCATCAGGCGTACCGCAACAGGGGCAAAAACCATCATGAGCATAAAAATGGTGATACAAATGCCGGCAATTTTGCCAGGTGGATAGGCGTGTTTTAATTTCAGAAATATATAAAAATGAAGTGTGCTATAAAGTAAGAAAAAGCTAACGAGGAAAAAATTCATTTCTTTGAGAATTGTTTATGTTACGCCTGCAATACCTCCATAAGTTTTATCTCAAAAACAAGGTCTTTACCGGCAAGAGGATGGTTCAAATCAAGTGTGATACCTTCATCACCTATGTCTGTAACGGTAACATTAGTAATACTGCCTTCAGGCGAGCGCATCTGTAACACCATCCCTATCTCTAAATCGATATTCTCAGGTTTACGGGACTTATCAATAACACCAACAAGATCATCCCTGTAAGGGCCGTAGGCATCGTCCGATGTCATTGAAACCATCCCGGAGTCCCCTTCACTCATACCGATTATTCCTTTCTCAAACCCAGGTATGACCATTCCTTGTCCAATTGTAAACTCGAAGGGTTCTCTCTCAAGCGAGGAGTCAAAAACGGTACCATCACTTAATGTTCCAGAATAGTGAACTTTTACTTTATCATGCATATTTGCCTGTACCATTTTTTATCCCCTTGTAAAACAAGTTACAAATGATGCTTTTTACGTAATATTGTTATATGCAAACACAGAAATGCGAAACACCCTGTTCTGAATATGTCTGCTTGTTAATAGGATATATCTGTTTGTTAACGGGATTATATTAATATCTTCGAGGGCCGCCTCTTCCTTTTTGCCTGTCCCTTGTCGGGCGGGCTTCGTCGACAGTTATGGTACGCCCCATGAACTGGGTGCCATTCAAGTCTTTCTTCACCTTCTCGGCTTCCATTTGCGTCGCCATCTCAACAAATCCAAAACCTTTGCCCTCGATGATCCGTATATCTCTCACTTCTCCAAACTGTCCAAATAACTCTTTCAATTGTTCGCTGCTTACCGAATAGCTAAGGTTTCCTACATAAAGTTTGCTGCCTTCCATTCTATCTCCTCCTTGTTTTTTTCTTCATGCTTCTTTTGGAGATAGAGGCAATGAACCGCATATGCTCCATACTGAAACATTTAATGTATGTAAAAATCATTGAACCAATTGAGCCAATGAAGTATCATAAATTAAATATTGAAAAAAAGAAAGTATTTTAACTATAATCTTTTAGTAACTTTTGCAATATTAATTTATTATGTGTTACAATTGAAAGTCGTGTTCTCAATTTATCTACCTTTTGCTAACGGACGATCAAGCAAAGCGCAGAAAGGCTCGAGGCCACAAATAAACAAATCGATACAAGATTTGCAAAAAAGAGAAAAAAATTATGACGATAGAACATAAATTGCCTTCACTGAAAATAAAAGGGATAACCATAAAATTCCCTATCATTCAGGGTGGGATGGGGGTTGGCGTATCCCTCTCGCCTCTCGCCAGTGCCGTTGCAAAAGAGGGAGGGGTTGGAATTGTGTCGAGCGCCGCCCTCGACAGGCTTGTTACAAAAAGGACCGGCAAACCGCACAATACATATGAGGCAACACGTGAAGAAATATCTCTCGCAAAGGCCAAAGGAGGCATTGCAGGCATAAACATCATGGTTGCCCTCGGTAGAGATTATGATGATTCCGTAAAGGGTGCAATTGATGCAGGCGCAGATGTTATCATTTCCGGCGGAGGTCTCCCCCTGGGTCTTCCAGGCGTCAAAAAACCAGGAGATACCGCCCTGATCCCCATCATCTCTTCAGCACGCGCCCTCGAGCTCATCTGTAGGAAGTGGGAAAGACTGGGCTATCGGCCCGATGCAGTTGTGCTCGAAGGACCCCTTGCAGGTGGCCATTTAGGGTTTAAGTTCGAGGATATAGGTCTCGAATCAAACAGGCTTGAAAACCTTTTCCCTCCTGTAAAAGAGGTATCTTTGCAGCATGGCGGGTTTCCCGTTATCGTGGCAGGCGGTATTTATACCCACGATGATATTCTGAAGTTCCTTCAGATGGGGGCAGACGGGGTACAAATGGGAACGAGATTTCTCGTTACCGAAGAAAGCAGCGCAACACCCGCATACAAACAGGCTGTTATCGATGCTAAAAAAGAAGACATTCTGGTTGCGCACAGACCCGGCTCACCATGCGGATTGCCTTTTATGGTCCTGAAACAGTCCCCCATGTTTGCCTCAGCCCTTGAAAGAAAGAGAAAACCGCAGTGCGATAAAGGGTATGTACTCACCAAAAACGGGGACGGCCAATACATGCGCTGCATTGCAAAAAACGACAATGAAGCTTCATTCTGCATCTGTAACGGTCTCTTGAGCTCCGCGGGCTACAATCCTCAAGACGAAGAACCGCTTTATACAGTAGGCGTAAACGGCTATAGACTTGATAAGATTGTAAGCGCCAAAGAGTTAATGGATGAACTGACAGGTAAAACGCAATAACGTCAGGCGATAGTCTTTAATGCCAGCCTAAATTGTTTCCTCCACTTGCAATACAAATGTTTTCAGCCCAATCTTCGGATGCTCTTTTCTTATCATGTTCATTGTTTCCCGTATGAGTGGCATGGCATCATCTTCCACCACAATCGCAAAAACATTGTAAGACCTTTCAAGGGCAATCCGGTAAAGGTCGCTAAGGGTATATTCTGCGGCAAAAACATGCATGGCTACGCACATGCTGAGCAAATAAGCAAATAAGCAGATGCTGAAAATCATTTGCAAGACGCCACTTGGTCCCGTCTTAACGAGACTCCTCCTAAGAAACTCTCCGCCGGTTGTCATTTCGGGTTTATTTTCATCATTTAACTACCTGCCTTTTAAGGAGTCCTCCAAGCATAAGCCTGCAGCATTCTTTGGGCGAAAAAAGATTGTCGGGATCAACAACGATGGATAAAATAAATCCCCTCAGGGTTCCCATTATGATCTTTGTCACTTCTTTTGCATTGCATTCCGTGAAGACCCCTGATTGTATCCCTCGCGCAACGATGCCCTCTATGATGCCCCTCTGTTCTTTAAAAAATTCCCTTTTTATATCAATCGCAAAGGTAAATCCGTGCTCCCTGCCCTGGGTAAGTATGAGTTCCTTGTGGGTTTTTGCATACTCGAGATACATCATGATAAACGATGAGATTGCCTTGACAGGATCTTCAATTTCGCTGATTGATGTTTTTATCTGAGCAGAAAAATCATCAAACCTTTCTTTTATAAGGGTCAGATAAAGTTCTTCTTTGTTTGTGAAATAAAGGTAAACACCACCGATACTGATCCGGGCAGTAGAAGCAATCATCCTCATGCTGGCCCCTTTATAACCGTATTCAGAAAATACTTTAAGGGCAGCGGTTAAGATTCTCTTTTTTGAATTAATTCCTGAACGTTTGTTCATATGAATGGTTGTTCAGTCTATAAGAACCGGGGGAACATGTCAATAATTTATTTTCTTGTACTCCTGATGCTGGATACTGGATGCCGGTTCAAAAGGGGTCAAGTGAAATTCACTCGAACCCTTGGACCCTCGAATCCCTGAACCCATTATCGGCTTACAACTAACGGCTGATTTCGCTATAAACCAAAGAGCATGGCGATCCGGTATGCTATCATCCCTCCGCAATAAGAGATAAGCAGCATTGCAATGAAAGATGCAGAAAACCACTTCCAGCTTCCCATCTCCTGTTTCATGACAACAATTGTCGGCAAACAGGGTATGAAGAGCATTAAAGAAACCAGGAAAGAAAGCGCTGAGGCATGGCTTATGAGATTTGGCAAAACAGCCCTCAATCCATACTCCCCTGCATTATAGAGTACGCCGAGTGTGGCAATGGCATTCTCTTTGGCAATAGTGCTCGATAACAGCGCCACCAGCATCTTCCAATCAAGACCAAGGGGGCGGCCTATCGGCTCAATAAATTGCCCGACCCAGCCAAGTATGCTGTTCTCAATCCTTCCTCCGGGAACATTGGACAAAACCCATATCACTATAGAAAATACGAGGATCACCGTCCCCGCCTTTTTAATAAATGAAACTGTTCTGCTCCATATGGCGAAAACAATAGTTTTAATATCAGGCTTATGATAAAGGGGCAGCTCCATAATAAAAGGGATCGGCTCGTATTTGAGCATAAACCTGTTGACAAACATGCCTGCAATCCCTAAAGCAATCAAATTTGAGGCAACAAGAGCCCATGAGACGATCATCGCCTTTTCCCCGAATATCGCAGCAGTGATAAACGTCAGGACAGCGAGCCTCGCCGTACAAGGCACAAAGGGCGTGAGGAATATGGTCAGGAGTCTTGCCTTTTTTGACTCAACAATTCTTGTGCCAAGAATGGACGGCACGTTGCATCCAAAACCAAGACACATGGGCATGAAACTCTTCCCGTGAAGCCCTATGATATGCATAAACCTGTCCATGACAAAGGCAGCTCTTGCCATGTAACCCACGTCTTCAAGAAAGGCCATTGCAGCAAAAAATATGATAAGGAGCGGAACAAATGTGAGTACTGATCCCACACCCCCTATAATTCCATTTACGATAATCCCTTTTATCCAGAATGGCGCATGAGACAACCAGATTTCCATTGATTGTCCGAAAGAACGCATCACAGATTCAAGCAACTTCTGTACCGGAAATCCGATCGTGAAGGTCAGGGTAAAGACAAATCCAAGGATTCCCAGAAGGACCGGAATACCGATAATGGGTCTGGTAAGCACATGGTCGATCCGGTCGGTTATAAGCACCTGGCCCATTTTAAATCGCGAGATTGTGGCACGCGTAACCCTCTCGATCCAGTCATAGCGACCGCCCACAACAGCACGGAGGGCGTCTTCATGCTTCACAAGCAGGGCAAGGACTTCGTTCCAGGCACTGACAGGCATGATTTGACGCATTTCCGCAGTAACTTCGGCGTCTCCTTCCATAAGCTTTATCACAGTCCACATCTCCTGGTGTGGCGGAGGAACATGTTCATTTACGAGATCAACCAGCTTATTGAATATCTCCTGATGATCCTCAGTCACTCGCGGCATCTTTGGGTTGTATATGAACTTGCCTTTTGCAAGGTCTATAACTGTTGTGAGAAGCTCTTTTATGCCCCTGTTTTTTGTAGCAACCATGGGAACAACCGGTACATTAAGAGACTTCCGGAGGGCTTCAACGTCGATATGGATTCCCTGAGACTCTGCCACATCAATCATATTCACACCCACAACCACAGGAGGCCCAAGGATGAGCAATTCTGAAAGCAGGTAAAGGTTCCGCTCAAGCGCTGAAGCATTGACAATCATGATGATCGCATCAGGGTGCTCATGTATAATGAAATCCCTTGCAACCCTTTCTTCCTCTGAAAAAGCGCTGAGGCTGTATGTCCCCGGGAGATCAACAATCTTAATGTCATAATCTTCCAGGACATGGGCCCCTTCTTTTTTCTCAACGGTCTTCCCTGGCCAATTTCCCACATGTTGTGAAAGTCCTGTAAGAACATTGAAAACTGTCGATTTTCCAACGTTTGGTTGTCCGGCAAGGGCAACGAGGAGTGTCTTTCTTGCCCTTACTTTTTCTGCTTCTTCGTCCGGGGTTTGCATTTTTGCAACGAGGATTTTGTGCGCCTCACCCCTTCCAAGGGCAATGCGCGTATCAGAGGCAAAAACAATAATTAAACCACTGATGTTTCTCAGGACCTTAATCTTGATACCGGGAACAATCCCCATCCCTGCAAGTCTGCTTGAAAAACCTTCCCCTCCGGCAAGTGAGTAAACTATGCCCTCTTCACCCTCATCAAGCGACGTTATAGGTAACAGATCGTCATTCACACATTCATTCCCTGTACACTTTCTGCATTTAATCTAATTATTACTATGCCCGCCGGTCAATGTCAATGAAAGGAATACCGTGGAGTAGATTCCATAGTTAAAAGGGGTGGTCTGTGTCTTAAAATTATTTCTCAGGTCTGTATACGGGTATCACATAAGGGCCTTCGGGAATAACGGCCACACGGGTATCTTTTTTTGCTTTGATCATTCTCTCGATGGTCTCCTTTAGTGATTTTACAATGGCAACGCCTGTCAAAGATTGCTCTTCCTTTGAAAGGCATCCGCTGTACAGGTGTATCGTCCCCAGTTTCATTGCCTTTATCTGCATGACCGATTCCCACTCATCGATACCGGCATACTGCTTTTGAGCAGTTTCTTCGATGAATCTGTCAGCCCCCATAGTGATCAGTCTGGCCTGTGAATCGGCATATTCCGGGGCGCCCAGCCCCTCTGAACATTCTGAGACAACAAAAAGATCTCCTCCCGGCTCCAGTATGTCGGCAACTCCCACCATCCCCTTTATGGTCTGGTAATAGTTCCTGTCCAGCGGATAACCTGCGGCGCTGGTAATGATTGTTTTGTATTTTCGTGGAACAGGGATTTCAAAATACGGCCGCGCAAAGGAAACGGCAGCAAGATGACTCTCTTCAATTCCACCAAAATTAACAAAGGAAATGTTACGGTCTTCATCGATAACCGTATTTATCGCGAGGCTTCCGCCAACCATCCCTACTGCTGCCATCTGTTCCTCATGGAGGGGATTGCCTTCTATTACACAGTTAGCAACCTTGTCATGGTCCAACATCTTTGTGGAGTGCAGCACCCTGATGGTATCCTGATGGGCAACTCCAGGTACAATAAGCTTCCTCCCGCCTGAATATCCGGCCATAAAATGAGGTTCAACGAGGCCGATTGCAATCCGCAATCCGGCATGTACAAATCGACGGTCAAGTCTCACCGGCATCCCTCGCGGAGTGGTCCCCAGAAAAACATGGTCTTCGTCGTTTCTGGCAAAGTGATTGGCCACTTTCACGGTTTGCAGCACCCAATCGTTTCCGATTAGTTCACGGAGTTCCTCTCCTTCATTGGGCCGGTGGAGGCCCGTTGCAACAAGTACTGTTATCGAGCCGGGATGCGCACCTGCATTGATCAATTCTTCAATGAGTACGGGCAATACGATTGAATTGGGAACAGGTCTGGTGATATCGCACATGAGGATGCAAATGCTTTTACTCTCTTGTGCATGCTCTCTCAAAGGTTTGCAACCCACAGGATGGAAAAGGGCAGACCGCACTGCCTCTGCGGAGTTACTGAAAACCGGCATTTCTTTCTTGCGTATTATGTCAATTTTACTATTATCAGGAAGGTCTATAGGCAATCCATTTTTGCCGTACCTCATAAGTATGCGCATATTTTACCCTAATCTTGAATCTTTAATGAAATTACATACCGAGATAGGCCTGCCGCACGAGATCAGACTTTATCAATTCTTCTCCCTTGCCTTCGAGCACAAGGCGGCCTGTTTGAAAAACATAAGCCCGGTGAGAAATCTGAAGCGCATCAAAAACATTCTGCTCCACAAGCAACACCGTAACGCCTTTCTCACTTATCTCCCGCACAATAGTAAAGATTTCCGAGACAAGCTTAGGCATGAGCCCAAGGGTAGGTTCATCAAGCATCAGGAGGGATGGGTGAGACATCAAACCTCTGGCAATGGCCAATTGCTGCTGCTCCCCGCCACTGAATGTATCTGCGCGCTGGTTTTTCCTTTCTCGTAAAATGGGAAAGATATTAAATACGTCTTCCAGGGCATCTTTCACTTCATCCTTAGAATCAAGGGCATAGGCACCTAACAAAAGATTGTCCAAAACAGATAACCTGCCAAAAAGCCTTCTCCCTTCAGGAATCATGGAGATCTTTTTCTTTACGATTTCATATGGGGGGGTTTGACTGATAGGGGTACCATCCAGGAGGATCTCACCCTTTTGCGGATGTATAAGACCGGATATTGTCTTTAGGATGGTCGACTTTCCGGCCCCATTGGAACCTATAAGGCTGACCACCTCTCCCTTGTCAACATGAAAGGAAACATCCTGTAATGCCAGAAGACCCTTGTATCCGACTGAAATATTATTGACTGATAACATCCCACTTCTCCCCTAAATAAGCTTGAATAACGTCTTTATGTGAAACAACCTCTTTCGGCGACCCTTCCATAATCTTCTTCCCCGAGTTCAAGACAATAACGCGATCCGATAACTCCATGACGGCCTCCATGACATGTTCCACGACAACAAGAGTAACCCCGTTCTTTCTGATATTTTTCAGCAAATCTATTATCCCTCTTAGTTCTACAATCGTTAACCCCGCCATTGATTCATCGAGCATCAGCAGCTTTGGTTGGGTAGCCAGGGCCATGGATACTTCAAGCCTCTTTTTGTCTGCAACAGTAAGTTCTGTTCCCAGAAAATTTTTCTTTTCTGTAAGGCCGGTAAATGCAAGCACCTCTTCTGCCTTCTCAATTGCATGGTTAATTCTGGTAAAGTGGAGCAATGCACCGGTCATCACATTTTCCAGAACAGTCATGTCGCTTATTACCTGTACCACCTGAAAGGTTCTTGCAATCCCTATTTTACAGATCTTATCGGCCTTGCAATGGGTTATATCTTTACCGTAAAAAAAGATTTTTCCACTGTTCGCGGGATAAAAACCGGTTATGCAGTTGAAAATCGTGGATTTTCCGGCCCCATTCGGCCCTATAACGCTGACAATCTCCCCTTCTTCTACGGTAAAGTCAATGTTGTCATTTGCATAAAGACCGCCAAAATGTTTTGTAACACCTTTTACCTCTAAACAGGAAGCCTTCTTCATTTTGCCCTCTTACCCATATTAGTAAAAAATCCCCATACACCCTTTGGCAGATACATTGAAATTAAGGTAATCAAGAATCCGTAAATAAGCATATCAACACCGGTACCCTTATGTCCCAGCCAGATCCTCGTAAACTCGGACAGAGGCACTAAGATGAGCGCCCCGACGACGGGCCCCATGATTGAGCCTGCGCCTCCAAGCATGGAGATCAGAACGAGCTGAACCGATATCGCTAAAAGCATGACGCTTTCCGGGTCTATGTAAAGAACATACTGTGCGTAAAAGCTGCCTGCCATGGCCGTTAAAAAGGCGCTGATCATAATGGCTATCAGACGGTACCAGACAACATTGATACCGAGGACTTTGGCCACGTCGTGACTCTCTTTGATAGCACGAAAATAATACCCCATCTTGGATGTGCTGATAAGATAACAAACAATGAGTGCAATGATCAGGAAAGCGAGTATGATGTAGTAATAGGGCAGCTTTGATGAGTGAAACATGAAATCTTTGAAGCCTCCATCCAGCATGGGCAGGGATAGACCTTCTGCAGCGCCGATAAGTTTCCAGTTATTAAAAAGAATCCGAACAATTTCACCGAAGGCGATCGTTGCAATAGCAAAATAATGACCCCTTAAATCGGAACAGGGATATCCAATAGCTGCAGCAACGAAGGCAGCAACCAACCCGCCGGCGATCATTCCTATCCATGGGTTCACCTGGTAGGAGATGAGAAGAAAAGATGAAGTATATGCCCCTATGCCGAAAAAGGCCGCCTGTCCGAAAGAAAACATCCCTGCATACCCGCCCATGATATTCCAGGCAACCGCCATCATGGCAAACATGAAGAACAAGATCACCACATGCTGCACAGCAGTATTGGTAATAACAAGAGGGAAGATGATTGCAAGGATTAAAGCGATACCGATATAAGAAAACTGTTTAGTCATAACATTTTGCATATCTTACCACCCTAAGAGACCTTGAGGCCTTATCCAGACCGTAATGAGATAGATCATGAACACAATTGCATACTTATATGCGGGATCAAAAAAGAAACCACCCAGAGTTTGAACGAGTCCAACCAGTATACCTGCTATAAAGGCCCCCTCAATACTGCCGAAACCGCCAAGCGCTACAATAGAAAAGGCTATTAACCCGAAAAGACCCCCAACCTGGGGGTAAATATAATAATAGGTAGATAAGAAACCTCCTGCAATGCCAACGAGAGCTGCACCTATGCCAAAGGATAGCGAATTAATTCGCTCTGTATTAATACCCATGAGAAGTGCAGCTTCCCGATCCATTTCTGTAGCCAGGATTGCCTTTCCCGTTTTTGTCTTTTTCAGGAAGAGAAAAACAAAGAGGGACGTAACGATGCTTCCGATGGATGCTACTGTTTTCGGAATACTGAGCAGGACACCGCCGATATCCCACGTTCCGCTAAGGAGCGGTTTTGCAATAAGCCGGAAGTCGGGGGTCCAGAAATATACTGCCAGGTTGGAGATAAAGATGCTGAGCCCGAAGGTGACCACCAACTGGGCCAGCATCGGTCCTGACATGACCTTGCTCACAATGAAGCGGTAGATGAGCAGCCCCATGACAAAGAGGAGGAGGGTGCAGATGGGAATGGAAAACAGCGGGTCTATACCATAGAGAGTGTAAAGCCAGAATGATGTAAACATGCCAACCATCAAAAAATCGCCATGGGCAAAATTGACGATATTCATTACACCCCATATGAGGGTCAGGCCTATGGCGATAAGGGCATACATGAAACCGATTAAAAGACCGTTCACAATCTGTTGCATTAGCTGTTCAGGCACTGTCTTTATCCTCCTGCTTTAACGTTCTTTTTTGCTTACTTTCTCCCCTTCCATGGAGGGAACGGCCAGACCACTTCTGCCGGTGCTGCATCGAAAGGCCACACTGTGACATACTTTTCATTCTGTATCTGAACGAGTGTTCCGGTAGCATATATGTTCTGATGTGATTTCGGATCGAATTTTATCCCTTTCCACGGGTAAATCATCTGATTACCGGGGATATCAGTTGTAAGGAGTGCCTTTACGATGTCTTCACTCTTTGTGGATTTTGCCCTGTTCATCGCATCGGCAAGCACAAAAGGTGCGGCAAAACTACGGGCTGCATTCTCACTCATCTCGACGCCGTATTTCTTCTTGAAAAGTTCGCCAACCTGACCGATAAGGGGTTTCTTTTTTGCAAGGTCCAGTGCGAAGGTCGATCTGATAACGATATAGTTCCCGTCTGATCTCACCGCCGGGAGATAGCCCGGCTCAATGTAGCCGGCAAAGGTAGTAATCCCCATTGGTGTAAAATTCAATTCTTTAAAGGTTTTTGTAAAAAGAATGGCATCTGTGATGTATGATGCATGCATCAAGATATCCGGTTTTGCCTTTATAAGTGTCCCGACTTCGCTTGTAACATCCGTTGCATTGGCAGCATAAGATACATCCGCTACGACTTTATAACCGAATTCCTTGGCATACTGGGCAGCATATTTCCCCACATTGGCACCGAATTCGGTGTTTTCATACAGAAGGGCAACGGAGTTGATCTTTTTCCCGGTTTTCTTTTCTACGTCTTTGAGAAACTGGAACTGATCTTTGGCAAAGATCGCATCGTGGGGGCTTACCCTGAAGAAGTATTTGAATCCCCTTTCCGTTAATGTTGGAGAGGATGAATCAGAGCATACATATGGAATTTTCAACCTTTCCGTTGTCTGGCTTGCTGTCTTGGTAACAGAGCTCTGGTAGGCCCCTATTATTGCCACTACCTTTTCCTGTGTGATAAGTCTCTCAGTTTCCGACATGCCATTTTTAGGCTCCCCTTTGGTGTCGGCAAAAACCAGTTCGATCTTCGCTCCGCCCAAGTTGGGGATTCCTTCTGTCTTTGCAAGCGGAAGATTGAGGTTGTACTTACCGTTAATAATGTCAACGGCCAATTCCGCCCCGCGTCTGCAGTCAAGACCCGTGGATGCGATGTTGCCGGTCAGGGGATAAACGGCCCCGATCTTGATGGTCTTTGGCTGCTGTGCAAAAACAGAAACCGTCAGAAACAACACCACAAATAAAGATACACACATTATCGATACCCACTTTGTTCTCATCTTACCCTCCTCGGTAATATTATTTTTGTGTTGCCATTTTATTGTTTTTCCCTCTTTTCCCCTCAATGGGCGCTACATTTTGTTTCCAGGATTCGATCACTTCGGTGATGTGCTGCGTCATGATCGATGCTGCCAAATCGGGGTCTCCTTTCTTCATGGCATCGAAGATCTCTCTGTGGCGCAACGAAGAGGTTTTAATGACATTGGGGAGCCGGTTTATCGTGGTTAACTGATAACGAAGAAGTTCCTTAATATTCTCCAGTATCTTTAATAAAATACGGTTACCGGCAGCCTTCCCTATGGAAAGATGGAACTCATAATCCATGTCGCTGAATGCCGCAAAATCCCCGCCTTTAATACTCTTTTCCATCTGTCGAAGAAGGCTCTCAATATAATCCAGGCCTTCAGAATCTATGTTCCGGGCAGCCATCATTGCGGTGTTTGATTCGATAACCTTCCGTGCTTCGAGCAGTTCTTCCATGACAGGCGTGCCTTCCGTTAAAAATATACCCCTGCCGTGGCTGATCTCGACAAGACCGATGGAGGCTAAATTTTGTAAGGCTTCCCGCGCTGAGATAACGCTGGTGCCTGTTTGCTTCGCAAGATTTTCTGTGGAAGGCAATTTGTCGCCGGGCATGATTTCGCCCTTCATTATCAAGTCCAGGAGGTTTTTTATTACTACATCACTTGATCTTGTAGTCTTCATATGATATCATATATAATGATATAATGATTATATATGTCAAGAAAAATTTTATAATTTATCTGCCTCATCCTTAACCTCCATCTAACATACTTGAATCACAACATTATCTTGAAAAAAAGATTAAAGTTAGCTATAGTCACAATAAAATAAAGTTTGGAGACATAATGCCAGATATTATAAGGCCCGACCCGGATGCCCTTCTTAAAGAAATACAACGCGAGGGAACCAAAAGGGGAAGATTGAAAATTTTTCTGGGTTATGCGCCCGGCGTCGGGAAAACCTATACTATGCTTCAGGAAGCCCATGTCCTGAAAAAACGTGGCGAGGATGTGGTAGTTGGCATTGTGGAAACGCATAAACGTTTAGAAACTGTAGCCCTGCTTGAAGACCTCGAGATTATTCCGAGACAGCGCGTGGAATATGAAAACATTGTTCTTGAGGAGATGGATATAAATGCTGTTCTTTCGCGACGACCTTCCGTTATCCTCATTGACGAACTGGCGCACACAAATGCCCCTGATAGCCGTCACCCCAAACGATATCAGGATGTTGAGGAACTGCTTGATAGTGGAATTGATGTGTATACCACGGTGAATATACAACATGTTGAAAGCCAGATGGACGTGGTAGCAAAAATCACAGGTGTCAGGGTACAGGAAACAATCCCCGATAGTCTTTTGGATATGGCCGACGAAGTTCAGGTTATTGATATCCCTCTGGAAGAGCTCTTCCAGAGGTTAAAGGAAGGTAAAGTATATATCCCTGAAAAGGCAAAGCAGGCCATGCAGAGCTTTTTCCAGCGTGGTAATCTCGTTGCATTACGCGAGCTCACCCTCACGCTTGTTGCCCGAAAGATGGATACAGAACTTTTAAACTACATGAAGGCAAAGGCCATATCAGGACCATGGCCGGCAGGAGAAAGGGTAATGGTATGCATAGCGCCCAATCCCTATGCACCACAATTGCTCCGCCGTGCGTATAAAATCGCAAAAGATGCTCATGCGGAATGGTATGCAGTCTATGTTTCAGCTCCTACCCTGAAAGACCTTTCGGACATAGAGAAAGGTCACCTGACTGCAGCATTGAACCTGGCGGAAGAGCTTGGCGGGAAGGTTCTAACCCTTATGGGCACAAACATTGGAGAAGAAATCCTTCGTTTTGCCCGTGAAAACAATGTTACCAGAATTGTTATCGGCAAACCTCAGCGACCAACATTGTTCAGATTCCTGAAAAGCTCGCCGGTCAATTGTTTGTTGCACGCTCAGGCAGATTTTGATCTGCAGCTTGTAACCCCTTCAAGAGAAAAAAAGGATAGCGAAGAAAAACCGGCTTCACAAAAATTTACGTTTTCTCCAAGGGACTATGGAATGGCTCTTGCCATGGTTGCCGCTGTCACGGTCCTGAACTTCCTTTTAGAGGAATTTATTCATCCGAGATCGCTCGTTTTCATCTATCTCATAGCAACTATTGCCAGCGCCCTTTTTTTTGGAACAATTCCTTCCATATTCGCATCGGTCATAAGTCTGCTCGCTTTTGATTTTTTCCTTGTCGAACCCCGCTTCAGCTTTACGATGAACCACACATACGATATTGTGAACACCATCATGTTTCTCTTTACGTCAATAGTTGTGGGACAACTTGTGAAGACAACGAAGCAGCAAAACCTTGCACTGCACCTCCGGCTTCAACGGGTTTCGCTCATCGAAGAGATGAGCAAGGAATTCTTGATGCTTCCCCCTGTTGAGCAACTGGTCGGGGGATTCATCCAGCACCCTGATGAATGGAAGGGAATTATGCCTCTGCTGCGCACAACGGTACTTGATGATATCAGCCAGATTATGACTAAGTACATAGCAAACATTATCGATGTGCCATCTTTTATACTTTTCAAAGGGAATAGCGGAAGACTCCAAATATGGGCACGGAGCAAACCGGAAACAAACCTCGATACCCATGAGATGGCCGTCGCCGAATGGACCTATGACCATGGAGACACAGCAGGAGCAGGCACACAAACGCTTTCAAATGTGAAGGTCTTTTTCATGCCCATGAAAGCCCTCGAAGAAACCGTGGGGGTCATCGGTATTCAATATGAATTCAGAAACCTCCTGCTCGACCAGCGTCGTCTCCTGAACGCCATATCTAACCTGTCATCCCTCGCTGTAGCCAGGTGGGTAAGCGCCGGATCGTAATATCAAGGGAATATCGACGCGATAATTCACATCTTCAACCTCGATCCAGAATATTTGATAGCAAATGCCGGATACTCGACACCGAATTATTTTCCTATCACCATGACAGCGCATTTCGCCTTCTTTATCACCTTTCCTGCCATACCCTCCCTAAGAAAGGGCAACGACTTCGTTGTGTCTTGTGAGGCAATGACAATCAAATCAATCTCTCTTTCTGCCTGCATCTTCAGAATTTCTTCATAATGGACCCCCTTCCTGATGTCCGGGATAATTTCCACCGATTCTGCGTCAGGGAATTTATCAATCTGTGCTTGCGTTCTTTCTTTTTCATCTGTAGTCTGCCGAGCCTTTGTAACGTATAAAAGATAGATGCTGGAGCTCTGTTGTTTTGCAATCTCTAACGCTGCCCGCAATGCCATGTCGGAATATTCTGAAAAATCCGTTGGAACAAGAATTTTCTTTAAACCGTTTTTATTAATTGCCCCGCTGGTCCATACCCCGTTGCTTGCCGCGGGGTAGTTCGTTTCTGGTTTAACAAGTTCATTCTGCATATTCATCTTTTTTCATCCCCTTTTGTTAGGTTTCGATTCTCCTGACTGGATCCGCCGCCGGCTTAGTTCATCGAGGGCGAGATTGAGCCGAAGCACATTGATTCTCTTCTCGCCGAGGAAACCAAAAAGTGGCATTTCAATGAACCTTTCCACCAGAACCTGCACATCCGGTTCAGGCACCCCCCGGGCCTTTGCCACGCGTTTGACCTGTATCATTGCCGCCTCAACGCTGATATGAGGGTCAAGCCCGCTTGCCGAGGCAAGAACCAGATCAGCCGGAACAGATGCCGTGCGCTCAAGTCCGTTATCCTTCCGAACCGTCTCAACGCGCCTGCCAACTTCTTCAAGGAATTTTGCATTGGATGGCCCGAAATTACTGCCGCCGGAGTTGCCGGCATCATACGCCTTTTCGATGGCCGATGGTCTCCCACGAAAATAGCGGGGACTTGAAAAATTTTGTCCTATTATTGCTGAGCCAATGATTGTGTCACCCGTCATCAAAAGGCTTCCCCGCGCCTGACGCGGGAACCCCGCTTTTGCCAGGCCGGTAACAACGAGTGGATACAGTGCTCCTGTTAAAAGTGACATGACGATCAAGACAAGCAGAGAACGTACCAGTTCTTTCATTTTTTCCTCCTAAGAAAACCGAAAAAACACAATCACAAGGTCGATCAATTTGATCCCGATAAATGGCAAAATCAGCCCGCCGATACCGTAGATCACAAGGTTTCGTCCCAGAAGCGCCATGGCGGTCATGGGACGATATTTGATACCCTTCAGCGACAGCGGGATGAGAAGCGGGATGATGATGGCGTTGAATATTATTGCCGAAAGGATGGCGCTTTGAGGCGTAGCGAGCCGCATTATGTTCAAAATACCTAACACTGGAAAGAATGGTACAAAGATGGCAGGGATAATGGCAAAATACTTCGCCACGTCGTTGGCAACGCTGAACGTAGTTAGGGCGCCGCGGGTCATGAGAATCTGTTTCCCGATCTCAACAATATCGAGAAGCTTTGTGGGATTTGAATCGAGATCCACCATATTTGCCGCCTCCCGGGATGCCTGAGTCCCTGCGTTCATTGCGACAGCAACATCTGCCTGTGCCAAGGCCGGTGCATCGTTTGTCCCGTCGCCGATCATCGCAACTAAGTTACCTTCTGCCTGGTATTTTCGTATGAGCTTCAGTTTTTCTTCAGGGCGTGCCTGGGCGACAAAGTCATCTATCCCTGCCTCTGCAGCGATAGCGGCAGCAGTGAGGGGATTGTCGCCAGTTATCATGATGGAGCGTATCCCCAGGAGGTGCAGTTGGTTCAGCCGCTCCTTTATGCCTTCTTTGAGGACATCTTTCAGGTAAACAACTCCAAGGGCCCTGCCGGAATCTGCGACAACAAGGGGAGTTCCTCCCTCCCGTCCAACCCTGTCAACGGCCATAGATACGCTCTCATGCATTATTCCCCCGCTCTCCTGGACAAATTTTGCAACGGCATCTGAGGCGCCTTTGCGGATTTCCCGCCCATCCAACGAAATGCCGCTCATGCGAAGTTCAGGGGTGAAGGGGACAAACCTGGCTTCAAGTGAAGGCTTGATATCACGTCCATGTATGTCCAGGCGAGACTTGGCCAGTGCAACGATGCTCCTACCTTCAGGTGTCTCGTCTGCAAGTGATGCAAGGAGTGCCGCCTGTATGAGTTCTTCATCTTTGACCCCGGAAGCTGGGATAAACTCCGTTGCCATACGGTTACCCAATGTGATTGTGCCGGTCTTGTCGAGCAACACTATGTTCACATCGCCCGCTGCTTCAACAGCCCTGCCGCTCAAGGCAATGACATTGCGCTGGATCAGCCGGTCCATTCCTGCAATGCCGATGGCAGGCAGCAGCCCTCCGATGGTAGTGGGGATAAGGCAGACGAGCAGGGCAACCAGTACGGGAATTGTGATGGTTACGCTCGTATAGGCCGCAAATGGCGCCAATGTACCAACAACGACGATAAAAAGCACAGTCAGTCCCACGAGGAGTATCTCCAGCGCCCGCTCATTCGGCGTTTTCTGGCGTTTTGCGCTTTCCACCATGGAGATCATATGATCAAGAAAGGTTTCCCCTGGATTGGCGGTGATGCGAACTACGATGTGTCCGGAGAGAACACGGGTACCGCCTGTAACGCCTGTGCGATCGCCCTTGGCTTCGCGGATCACAGGAGCTGATTCGCCGGTTACGGCAGACTCGTCTACCAGGGCCACACCTTCAGTGATTTCACCGTCACCGGGTATGGGATCACTATCATCAACTACTATCATGTCATCTTTGCGCAGAGCAAGCGCTGGGATGGTTTCGGTCCGCCCGTCGGGGGTGAGCCGCTTTGCATATGCCTCGCTCTGGGCCCGCCGCAGCGTTTCAGCCTGTGCCTTACCGCGACCCTCGGCAAGGGCCTCGGCAAAATTGGCGAAGAGTACGGTAAACCAGAGCCAGACGCTGATATGGGCATTGAACAGAAAGGGTCCGCCGTATATGAGATTGCTGATGGATATCCATGTTGTGATGACTGAAACGATTTCCACTACGAACATGACGGGATTGTGCCAGAGGAGCCGGGGGTC
>JAPLKA010000114.1 GCA_026388315.1 Pseudomonadota bacterium
GGACAGCCTGTCCACGGTTTTTACCTTGTATTGAGGGCAATATTACCGGTTAAATTTCTTGCAGGCACTTGCGTAGGCCATAATGGCTTTAACATAGTTGTCACAGTGGTTGTAGGCCCAAATGGCTTGTTTTTTCTTTTGCAGATCATTTTTTACCCATCCGTTCGATTTTAAGTAATTGGCGATGCTTGCCATGGCATCGGAAAAGTTGTTAAGGTCGATCTCTCCATTACCATCCCCATCAATGGCATATTGAATCACTGATGACGGGATAAACTGACAGAGGCCAAAAGCGCCTGCCCATGAGCCCTTGATAGAAAGAGGATCTTTTTTATTGTTCTTACAAAAAATCAGCAGATTTAACAGTTCTTTTTCAGCCCAGGCTGAACGGCGGTTTTCGAGAACGGCAAGCGTGAGAAGACCATTAAAGACAAGATATCTTCCTTCATAACTGCCCAGGTTTGTCTCCAGACGGTAGATGGCAACGATGGTTTCCTTTTCGACGCCATACTTATTCTCTATTTCTTCAAAGACGAGCCTGTTTTCCTGCAAGACCTTCTGCCCTCTTTTAACCGATGTACGGGTGAGGAGGCCGAATTTTTTATGCATGTAATTAATGCCGTGCCCCTTTTTATCGAGAATTTCCGGATAAAGTGTTACGCGGCTGTCAGAGAATATTTTCTGTACCTCTTCATCACTGAATCCGTTGACCTTAATCTTTTGAATGAGAGATTCACCATTAGGAGGAAGGTTGAAAGGACTGGTCCCGCCAGCGGTATTCGTGGTTATCGCCAACAGAATGAAAAGGATCATTAAGGATTTTGAATAGATCGAGATTGATACGGCAAGATTTTTGGGGGAATGGAACTGCCCCCAGTCTCTCTCTTCACGGAATGCGAGGAGTTGTTCGAGTATTTCCTTTACGGAAGTATCGTTGAACAGTGCCACTTCTCATTTTTTACACTATTTCTCTTGTTTGTCAATGAATAACTGAAGACAATAGCACGACCTGGACGCAGGCAACGATATGGTTTGGTGTATAAAAAGCCTGTTTAAAAGTCTTTTTTCTCCATAAATTTGTCGCACACCCGTCTCCCGACTAATCCCCGAAAGACACTCCGATTTCCCGCGCAGTTCTTATGGTATCGCAATCGACCGGGACATTCCTTATTTTTCCGATTACTTCCTCAAGGGGGATGGCCTTTACCTCGGGGGGGTCAAGGGCTACCATGGTACCGAATCTCTTCCCCTCAATCATTCTTACAGCCGCCGCACCAAAGCGAAGCGCTATGAGGCGGTCAAAGGTCGTCGGCGATCCTCCCCGCTGCAGGTGGCCAAGAACGATGGATCTTGTGTCCTTCCCGGTCTTCTTCGAGATCTCTTTGGCTAAATGCTCGGCAATCCCTCCAAGCACGACGTCCTGACGTCCCGCCTCGCCCTTCCCTTTGTCAACAACCTGCCCTCCCAGAGGGGCCGCCCCTTCGGCAGCAACTACTATAGAGTACCGCTGTCCCTGTAATTCACGATCCATGATGTGTTCGCAAATCAGATCGATATCAAAGGGGATTTCAGGGATCAGGATAACGTCCGCTGCACCCGACACGCCGCTGTTCAGCGCAATCCACCCTGCATTCCTTCCCATCACTTCAACTACCATGACCCGTTCATGAGATTTCGCTGTAGAGTGGAGACGATCTATTGCCTCGGTGGCAATGCTCACTGCCGTGTCAAAACCGAAGGTGATTACCGTGCCGCAGAGATCGTTGTCAATAGTCTTCGGCACACCAATGACAGGTATGCCCTTTTTATAGAAGTCGTAGGCGATGGACAGGCTTCCATCCCCTCCCACTGCTACCAGGCAATCAAAGTGGAGCCTTCTGAAGTTTTCCACAACTTTATCCGATACATCGCGTATCTCTGTTTCACCTGCCAGGTTGGTAATGGGCATCTGGAATGGATTGCCGCGATTTGTCGTGCCCAGCATTGTGCCCCCGATGTTTGCAATATGGCGCACCTTATCCGGGGTGAGAGGAATAATTTCATCCGTGTTTAACAGGCCTGCATACCCATTTTTAATACCGTACGTATCCCAGCCTCTGCTGTTTGCGGCCAAAACTACTGCCTCTATGACGGCATTAAGCCCGGGGGCATCCCCGCCGCCGGTATTGATTGCAATCTTCATCCCTTTTTCCATTTTAACCCCCTTTTATTCGAATAACCAATCATCAATCTTCCAAATTACACCTGTCTGCCTCGTCCAAGGCACAGGCAGGAAAGTTTGGATATTGTTATTCGGTTAAAATACACTTTACTTTATATTGTAAAATCATACAAGTTTATGGCAAGGGTTTGCCCGAGGGGCGGTATCCGTGTTTTTGATGCGCCTGTTCCGGCTATGCCGCTATTGCCGCACGTTCCCCCTCGTCAGCGAAGCAAAGATCCCGACTATACAGAGAAAACCGAAAATTATAAAAGCAACCTGTATGGACTTGAGAAGATGAGGATAAAATGCCGGGGCGATTTCCACCCTCCCCAAATATGTTGCAAAGATTAGCATTGCAATGCCCATACTGAACATCTGGCCCAGAAGCCGCATCGTAGCCAGCATGGACGAAGCCACACCGTAAAGTCTGCTTTCAACAGAGCTCATGATGGCATTTGTATTGGGTGACGAAAACAAAGCGAAGCCGAATCCGAGTATGCACAGGCTCGATACTATAAAAGAAATGGCCGTGTCCGTCTTCAAAAAAACGAGAAGGAAGAGTCCTGTAGCCGTTATACCCATCCCCAGAGAAGCAACGATTCGAGGTTCAATACTGTCAGATATCCTCCCCGCGATGGGGGATATTAAGGCCTGCACAATGGGCTGTGAGACCAGTATGACGCCGGCACCCTGGGGGCTTAATCCTTTTATGTGCTGCAAATAGAAACTTAGAAGAAACCCTACGGCAAATGTTGCACCATAGTGTATTAATGCAGCCATATTTGAGAGCGTAAAGGCCCTGTTTGTCCTCAAAAGGCTTATATTCAGGATAGGGTTTTTCGCACGCAGTTCCCAATAAACAAAAATCCCTATGCCCACGATACCGGCGCATATGAGTGTAAAACCGCTTCTGCCCGGAAGACGGGAAAAGCCGTACATGATACAAAGGAGCATGATGGAATAGATCAACGAGCCAACAGCATCGAAGGTCTCCCCTCTTGCTTCAGCCCATTCCCCCTTGACCTTCCATATGCTGAAAACCATGATAATGACCCCGAATGGCACATTCAGGAAAAAGATGCTTCTCCAGCCGAGGTGCTGTGTCAGTATCCCCCCCAGAAAAGGGCCGAACGAAAGGCCCAGGTATACCGCTGCAACGTTGATGCCTAAAACCTTGCCCCTCTCTCCCGCAGGGAATACTGACGTGAGGATTGCAATACCCGTCCCGAAAATCATGGCGCCGCCTATGCCCTGCAATACCCTGCAACCAATGAGGATTTCCGGGGTTTTTGATACACCCATTAAAAGGGAGGATAAGGTAAATATACATGTTCCGTAAATGAAAATCTTCTTCCTTCCATACATATCTGCGAGCTTCCCGAAGGGGAGAAGAAATATGGCTGCACTCAGGATATATGCCGTGGCTATCCAACTGAGCGTAAGGGCATTTATGGAAAATTCCCTGCCTATGGACGGGAGCGCTACGTTAACCGTGGATAAAGCAAGGGGGGTAAGGAAGGAAGACAGGGTGGTGGCTATTAATACAGGCCATCTGCTTTCTATTTTGCTCTGTTGATCCATTGTGGCCATTACCGGGGCTTACGCCTGTCTCTGTAAGGGGGTCGCCCCCTCTGTCAGCAAAACTGCCAGAGACTCCTCCTTTTGCTCACTGTGTGAGCTAAATAGATTCTATTACCGGGGCTTACACCTGCCTGTGCGTGTCCGCACGCAGACTGGTTGCCCCTTCTTTTTAAATGTTCAAACGGCTTGAACGGTTCACTTGGAATCTACTCCTTCTGAAGGTATCCCATTACCGTATAATACGCTGCACGGTCAAAAAAATAGACAAGCCTTTCGCCAAGCTCAAACATACGGTAGATGTCCACTGCCTTTTCCCAGACACCGAAAGAATAGGTAAACATCCAGATGTGTTTTTTCAACAGGCTCAGGGAGCTTATAACCTCCTCAAGGGTCATCCCGTCTTTGCGCCTGTGGGAACCAAGGCCTGTATAAAACTCCTTGAACTCGCTTTCACCTTTTTCCCCTTTAAGCCATGCCTCAAACTGACCCATGATGAACATAGCCCTTTGAAAAAGATCCTCCTTGTCAAATTGGTGATATCCTCTTGTGGAGGGGTTCGTAGAGATATCATTAAGCCAGAGGCCCACAATTTTTTCAGAGTTTCGCTGCACTGCATCCACAAGTTCATCGGAAAGGAGGTTGCCGGGATATACAACCCTGTTCTGTACTGTTCCCTCGACGAACATTTCTAACGAATCGTGCATGTTCCACAGTTCTTTCTTAAGTTCGACAAATTTTTCTATTGCCCTTACCTGTGAATCAAAGGCAAGCTTCGGGAGGCTCATAACCGGGAAATACCTGCAGTCCGATGCATCATCGCCGGGTTCTTCTTCCCCGCCAATCTTCTCCGCCTCAAAGCTGACAATGAGGAGGTCGCCGTATAAGGGGTTCTTGTGGGAGCTTACATCGATAAGCTGGATTATTTTCCCGTCCACGCCGGTTTCCTCTTTAAGCTCCCTCAGTGCAGCCCCTTCTATGCTCTCACCAACCTCGGCAAAGCCAATGGGGAAACACCACATGTCTTTAAAGGGCTCCTTTGCCCTTTTTACAAGGAGGATTTCTCTGTTCCGGCCCGGAAGGATAACGGTAGCCGCCGGTAAGGGGTTTTCGTAAAACACCTCTCTGCACTGTGAGCAGACCTGTCTTTCCTTACCGTCAAAGGTATCGGTTTTGAGCGTCTTGCCGCATATGGTGCAATAATGCCTTTTTTTCATTTCCTTGCCAGAAATATCCTATCGTCCTTATTAAACCTCATGGTTCCTTTTCTTTCCAGTTCGTCGAGCATCGTTATCGTGACCTTTTCCGGGTCCGCGTCTCTCGATATAAATTCCCTCTTGAAATCTATATAACCGGCAAGGTCCTTCTTCTCGTGCCTGCCGAAGACGATGGCATTTCTGTAATCAATGTACCGTACATCCTGAAAGTGTGCCCTCAGGGCTTCCTCGCCGTTCTCGGCAGAAAAGCCCCTGATAACCCGCCGCAGGTTTGTAAAATCGAAAAACTTCTCCCCCTCCTGAAGCATTGACTCGCTGTGCGTTATGGCAAGAAAAATGCCCGAAGGTCTTAAAAGTCTCTTTGCCTCTTCAATCTCTTCGGGGAAAAAATACAGGGAATAGGCAGAGACAACAAGGTCAAAAGAGCCGTCAGGTATATCTATGGGGCAGGGAAGGATACGTTTTTGAAACAGTGCGGTTTTTGATATTTTACGAGCCGCCCTCAAGAAAGAAGACTCGTTTTCAGAAAGACAGTCGATGCCGAGGATAATGTCGAATCCGTCCCGCAATCCATCTTCGAACCATCCATAACCACATCCGAGATCGAGAACGTCTTTTATCCCGTCCCAATCGATCATATTAACCGCTATTGACCGTATGTCCTCCTTGTTCTCGGAGTGCTTCTTTATCATCTCACCGATGGTTCTGTGGAAACCCAGGTCGGAATAGCTGTGTATGATTTCCCTCATTTTGCATATATATCGTAATTGTCTTTTTTTGTAAACGAAAAACTGACGACGCTTGGTTGAGCACTAATAGTTGAGCGCTTATAGGTTGACAAAACCCCTGTGAGTGTCTAAATATAAGGAATAATAAATTTAATAGGGGTTTCGCGTTCTAAACATTCCATTCTACCAGAGGGGGTATGAAGATGCCGATTTACGAATACTACTGTGAGGCCTGTCACAAAAAATCATCTTTTTTGCTCTTAAGGGTATCCGAGGAAATCGATCCTTACTGTAAGGCCTGTGGCAGCAAAGACGTAAAAAAGCTCATCTCCCGCGTTTCTGTTCCCAAAAGCGAGGAGAAAAGGATGGAAAGCCTCCTCGATCCCTCGAAGTTTTCAGGCCTCGATGAAAACGATCCGGGGAGCGTGGAGCGCGTTATGAGGAAAATGGGGAGAGAGCTTGGCGATGAGCTTGGCGAGGGCCTTGAAGAGACCATGGAAGAGGCGCTGAATGGACCGCAATCTACGCCGGAAAAAGATTTCTGAGAGTCCCCTTCCCCTCTCTTAAAACTTCTGCCCTGTCATCTACAAGGCTAATTACCGTTGATGGAGCGCTTACCAGGATGCCGCCGTCAATAACAAGATCAACGCTCCCTTTAAAGTTCTTCTCAATGTCTCTTGGGTCTGTCAGTATAGCCTCTCCTGCAAACCGTGCGCTCGTATTTATGAGCGGCCTTTCTATTAATCCTGCAATGCCAACGGGCACGGGGTGACCTGGTATTCTTATGCCAACTTCTTTTTTAACGGTCATGAGGAGTTTCGGCATGATCTTTCTTGCCTTGAGAACAAACGTATATGGGCCGGGCAGACACCTTTTTAGGGTCTCAAAGGAAAGGTCGCTCATGACTGCATATGTACTTATATCCTTGAAGTCCCTGCATATTATACTCAGTGCCCTCTTTTCGTCGAGCCTTTTTGTGAGATAAAGCTTCCTTATCGCCTTAATATTGAAAAGGTCACAGCCCATTCCGTAAAAGGTGTCTGTCGGATAAGCGATTATGCCGCCGTTTATCAGGGTCTCTCTGATGAGTTGCGTTATTTTCCTTTTGGGTCTTTGTGGATCCCACTCTACTATCATCTTTTCCTTCCTATAAATTTTGCTGCGGCCCTTCTATTATTCATAAATGCCGCGATCGTCTCTTCATAAAACAACAGTTGAAAATCCCTGAAATACGAGATAAGCTCCCCGTCTTCCAGCAGATAGTCAGGATTTCTCCGTCCGTCTATTTCTGGGGCTTGCGCCTGTCCCCGTAGGGGGGTCGCCCTCTCCCTGGGCATAAGCCCGTGGAGCCTCCCCCTCTCGCTCGCGGTGTTCGCTGTGTAGACTTCCACTTCGTTCTGCCGCTTCAAGAAGGTCTCATAGATAAGTATCCCTCCTTTTCTCAACATGTCCGGTATGTCCCTCATAATATCTCTCAGTAAAAAGTAGAATACGATCACGCAGTCAGCCGAATTGTCTTTGAAGGGCATCGTGGCAGCATCGCCACGAATAATTGATATGGGGTGCCCTGCTGATTCCGTGGTCTTCTTTGCAATGCGGATTGCCTCCATGGATTTTTCTAAACCATACACACAAAAACCTTTTTTCGCAAGAAATATGCTGTCCCTTCCGTTTCCCATGGCGACATCAATTACCTTTTTTCCCGGGATTACCTGCCAGAACTTTTGCAGCAGATCATGGGGCTCTGTGGCTCCGTCGTAATATCCATTCCTGTATTTTTTGTCCCAGTCTGCCATTTACTATATTATATTGCATTCATGGCATATGAAAAATAGATTTTTTTGTTTGGTGATGTTATAAGAAACCATGGCCATACGGGTAGTGTTTTTCGACTGTGACGGAACTTTAACGAAGGTAAAAAGCAGTTGGGAGTATATCCACAGAAGGCTCAACATCTGGGACAATCATGCTGATGAATATCAGATGCTTTTCCGTGAAGGAAAAATAAATTATGATGAGTTTTGCAGAAGGGATGCCCTTTTGTGGAGGGGCCTCAACCTTACCGATGTAGTCGAAATCATAAAGGAAATACCCTATCAGGAGGGCGCCGGAGAGACGGTGGCAACCCTGAGGGGCATGGGCATTTTTACGGTCATTCTCTCTACAGGGCTGTCTTTTCTTGTAAACAGGGTCAGGGATGATCTTGGTGTTCACATGTCTCTGTCCAACGATTTGCTTGTAGAAGACGGGGTGCTTACGGGGGGTACGGCAATCAATGTCCAGTATAATAAAAAGGGTTACTGGGTCAATAAGGTTTTAAAAGAAAGGGGGCTGAACAGGCTTGCCTCCTGTGCTGTTGGAGACGGTGAGGGCGACAGGGACATGTTTGATGCGGTAAACGTATCCATAATGTACGGTTCTGACAACAATGTTGTGCCTTCTTCTGTTTATACAATTCATGAAGGACCGCTTACAAAGGTGGTAGAAATTATTAAGGATCATTCGGGCGACAATGAAATGTAGGATTGCCGGTATTTTCGCTGTTTTTCTTGTCTTAATTTTTATAACAGGTTGTGCCCCTAAAAAGGTCAAGACATACGAGCACATATCAGACATACGAAACGAGGTTGTTCAGTCGGCCGTTAACATGCTTGGAAAACCATACAAAAATGGAGCCAAGGGACCGGACTCCTTTGATTGCAGCGGCCTCGTTTACTATTCTTACAAGAAATCAGGTGTTTCATTGCCTGTCTCTACGGACAAACTGATCAGGATGGGATACGAAATCCAGAGAAGCGAGGTGCTTCCTGGCGACCTTGTTTTTTTTAAAATAAAAAAAGACCTTCATGCTGGTATCATGCTTAACCGAAAGGAGTTTATAAACGCATCCAAATCAAGGGGTGTTGCTGTGGATGATGTGGATGCAAATTACTGGAAAAAATCGCTGATCGGCTACAGAAGCATATTATACTAATGACACTAACTCTTCAGAAATTCTCTGAGGGTCATCGTTTTATAATGTTTTCCCTTTAGAAATGAGAGAATTTTGTTAAACTCCTTCTTTGGTATATACCCCGGCACCTGTGCTATGCCTTTTCCCGATGGCTCAAGCAGCGCTATGGTCGGGTAGCCTCTTATATTATAGAGTGAGGCAATGTCCTTCTTTTTATCCACATCGATCCTTACATACACTACGTCTTTCTTCAGGACAGGGTTAATCTCTTTGTCGTTCAGGACATCACGGTCCATCGCATCGCAATACCCTCAGTACCGGCTGTAAAAATAAAGAAGTGCGGGCTTGCTCTCTTTTGTTGCCCTTTTCAGCCCGTCTGTATATTCGTCTGCCACAAGCTGTGTGCAGGAGAGAGCGAGGAAAATGAGGATAAGAATCTTTATCTTGAATAGTTTTATCAAAGCCTGTTTAAAGGTCCTTTTTCTCCATAAGCTTACACCGTCAATATGCCCTTTTACAACAAGTAATCGCATCTTCTCATCCTCTAACGGTACTGCTCATGCACAGGGATAATGCTTTTTGGCTTTCTCGGGGACATCTTCACATAAAAGTATCCCTGTAATTTCCAGGAGAAGTTTTGCTATCCGGGCTATGGTGACAGCCGCTATTGCTCCCTGCTGTGAGGTAACACGGATATGCTCTATTTCCTCTCTGTGCTTTAAGGGGTTATAGGTTCTCTCTATGGGGACGCTATCCGGTATCTGTTTGAAATGACCGGCATCAAGGGGAACCTCAGACGTATTGAAGGAAGTGACGGACACATTGTCCGTCATCGCTGAAATCTCCGGAAAGTCAACACGGACACTACTTCGCACGATTTCGCTTTTGAAACTTTCCGATGAGATTCAGGCTGCTATCCGGGCAGGAAATCTGCATGTTTCACAAGGGTATCTCTTTGCTGCCAACCTCGATTGACCTGACCTTATGAAGGCAGTGAATAGTGAGAAACATGATTACAGCGATGGAGAGAAAAGATTACAGCGATAATTCTATCGCAGGCCTGTCCTACCAAGGTGTTGTTGTAGTTCTTGGCCAGGGCATCGGCGTTTTATCGTTGTTATCATTTTTTGGTTGTGAAAGGTGAAAGGAAGGGAAAGGGGCAGGCTGAAGGTGGGAAAGAGCGGAGAGTGGAGAGCAGGCACCGGAGGCAACTTGATAAAATGTCTTTAACTGTTCACTATTCACTGACGACTATTCACCGAATCATTTCCGAAATCAACAATCCGTACGGTTTAATCCTGCCGAAGGCGGGACAATGGGATGGGAGGGGGAAAAGGTGAAATCCACAGCCGCCCGCAACTTCCTGTTATCCACAGTTTTGAAATTTAATGGATTATCTGAGCTTTCAAAGGGTAATCGTTATTGACAATAATGGGTAATAATATCACAATAGAATAAAAGGGTTACATAAAAAGAGGGGAAGGTAACTATAGGGGTATATACGAAACAAGTTCGGAATTTTGTTTAAAGGAGGAGGTATATTAATTATGGTAGTTGGTGTACCAAAAGAGATCAAGGTTGCTGAGAACAGAGCTGCAATAGTACCTGCAGGGGTTGAGGCCCTTACCAAGGCGGGTCACAAAGTTATAATTGAAAAAGGGGCGGGGTTGGGCAGTGGGATCTCGGATGAAGCCTATGCACAGGTTGGTGCAGAGATAGTCGATACTAATGTTGAAATCTTCAAAAGAGCTGAAATGATTATGAAGGTGAAAGAGCCCCTTCCTCCTGAATATCCATTGTTTCAGGAAGGTCAGATAGTATTTACCTTCTTTCATCTTGCTCCTGCACCAGACCTTACCCAAGCGATGCTTAAGGCCAAGATAATAGGCATTGCCTATGAAACAATCCAGCTTGCCGATGGCTCGCTTCCTCTTTTAGCCCCTATGAGCGAAGTTGCAGGTAGAATGTCGATCCAGGTTGGTGGATATTTTCTCTATAAACACAATAAGGGGAATGGCGTATTGCTTGGCGGTGTTCCCGGCGTAGAACCGGGTAAAGTGGTAATTCTCGGCGGCGGTGTCGTGGGTATAAACGCTGCAAAAATGGCCATTGGTAACAATGCAGATGTGTATATTCTGGACATTGATCTGAATAGACTTCGCTACCTGGATGACATTTTTAATGGAAGGGTTAAAACTGTAATGTCAAACCGCTACAACATTGCAAGACTTATTCAGGACGCAGACCTTGTAGTAGGCGGTGTACTTGTAGCAGGCGCAAGGGCGCCAAAACTGGTCACAAGAGATATGCTTCCGAAGATGAAAGAAGGCTCGGTTATTGTCGATGTTGCCGTTGACCAGGGTGGATGTGTAGAGACTACTCATCCAACCACCCATGACTATCCTGTATTTGTAATCGATGGGGTCGTCCATTACTGTGTGGCGAATATGCCAGGTGCTGTTGCCCGAACCTCCACCTTTGCGTTGACAAATGCAGCTCTGTTCTATGCTTTAAAGCTTGCTAATCTTGGGTATAAGGAAGCCCTTGAGCAGGATCCAGCTTTATTGAAGGGTCTCAATCTGTTTAAGGGCAGGCTTGTATGTCGTCCGGTCGCCGAATCCCAGGGGATAGAGTGCGCACCGATTGAATTTTAACATTGCTTTCCTATGACGGGAACGGGGGGGCATCCCCTTATGTAAAAAAGCCTCTTCAGGTGTGAGCAGGAGAAACATGAGTTATACCAATTCATTTCCGATCAATTCTCGAAATTGACCACCCGCTAAGCAGGAGGTGGACCATGAAAACTGCAGTTAAGGCCGCCCTGTTGTCAGGCTTTGTGTTTCCCGGCTTAGGCCAGATTTATCTCAAACGATACCTGCGAGGGCTAATTATCATGATACCTGTATTGTTGGGGCTAATCATCATCGTTGGAATAGCAATGGTTGGCATTTTGGAGAGTCTAAAGAAAATTCAAATTGAAGGCGGGGCCACTGATACGAATACCATGTTAACTCTTGCCACTTCATATTCCACGCACAACGATATTTTTTTTAAAGCCATTTCTTTATTCATTGTATGTTGTTGGCTTTTTTCCTTGATAGACGCCTATAGCATAGGTAAAAGAAGGAGCATTCTCAACGCAAGAGATGAAAAAGAGTTCAGAACAAAACCTGCCCTTACGCGCAGTGAACGAATAATTTTATAGTTATTTTAAAGAAGGGAAAATAATCTTATTATCAAACAAGATTTGATTATAAAATGTATTTAGGCAAAAAAATTTCACAAAGATATTTCCTGTATGCGGTGACCAGTAGCCCAATCAATTCTCCTTTAACCTTTGTGGTTAAATTTGCGCCAGACTTTACCTGCGGCGTTACCCAGAGCTGCGCCTGCAGCATCGTAGATATTATTGCTCTGATTAATGGGGTTGCGGGGTAATTCACTGCCGCAGTGTTTACATTTAACAGCTTCTATCTTCACAATCTCCGCACAGAAAGGACATTTTTTAAATTTCCCATATTCCCCTCGTTCTGCTGCTTTGTCCATGGCCTTTTGTGTAGCTGAAGGCAAAAACGCCACAATAAGCGCAAAAGGGCCGAGAAGCGTTCCGATTATAAACCATCCACATCCACCCCGCCCCCTTGAGTTCGCAATGACCGCCGCGACTATGCCGAACAAAAACCAGATAAACAAAATTTCCATTTGCTACATCCCCTCATTCCCTGTTTAGGTTTGTAAAGTATATAATTACTACAATTTGTAGGTGAACCGAATAATAACATTGAAGCCTTTCATCACCTAAAACGTCTGACTACTCAATTGACAGTTCACCCTAAAGACCTTATACTCTATCGAAGCGTATCAACATGTGTGGCCGATTTGTAAGAACAAGCTCAATTCCAGTAATCACAAAGAGATTTAATGTCGAGAAACTCTTTCTGCCAGAGATACCGCCAAGCTACAACATTGCCCCGAATCAAGAAGTCGTTATAATTAATAACAATGGAGTAGCAAAGCAACTCCTTCCTTGCCGCTGGGGGTTCCTCCCTTCCTGGGCAAAAGATATGTCTATGGGTATGATTAATGCCAGAGCAGAAACAGTTGCAGAAAAACCCTTTTTCAGATATGCGCTAAATAAGCACCGCTGTTTGATTGCTGCCGATGGATTCTATGAGTGGGGAAACAAAAACAGTAAAAGATATCCGGTATATATTAAACTTAAGTCTGGCGAACCCTTTGGTTTTGCCGGTCTCTATAATTTCTGGGAATCACCAGACGGAAGCATGATCCCTACCTGCACAATCATAACCGCTGAGCCTAATGAACTTATAAATCCGATTCATCAGAGGATGCCGGTTATTATACCAAAAGATGATGAAGACCAGTGGCTCGATCCTGCTCTGGAAGATAAAGGTATACTCCTGCAGCTCTTGAAACCATATCCGTCTGGAGCTATGGAACTCTATCCTGTTTCGCCAAAAATGAATTCACCTTTATATAACCATCCAGAAAATATACAGCCCATTGAGGTTCAGTAACTTATTTGCTTGGCTTTTGAGGTATCCTTATATAAATTATTTTTATAAGGAATACTTAAGAAGTAGAATTTGGGGCGGAAGGATATTTCCTAAAATTATTGATTGACAAAGTATTTAGGAAGTATTGATTATAAATAAAAGCTGTCTGACTAAAAAAAGGAGGAAAAGACGATGGCCATTAAGAAAACTGTTGTTAGCGTCACGGTGTTGGTATTATTGTTGGGATCAGGTATCTGCTTTGCCGATTCGAATATCCCCAATCTGGTAGGGGCATGGACAGTAAAAGCTGAAGGCGCAGTCTTGGTTAAAGGTGGTGCTCCTGGACCAAAGACTCACCATAGTGGTGAGTTTAGCGTACTCACTGCCGAAGCAATTGTGACTAAACAGCAAGGCAGAGTTCTGCGCGGAACCTTCAAATCACCGCGAGCCACTGAGGATTTTATTGCTATTATTGGCACAGACAATAAAAGCTTCTACTATGCCGATGAAGATGGCTTCATGGAAGGCAAAATTATCAACAAAGACAGGATAGACATGATTTATCGTCATGTAAGTCCTTCCGATACGGTAGTGGCGGTGGGAACGTGGACAAGGAAGAAATAAACCACAAACCATCGGAACGGGGATCGGCTAACTGTAAAGATATTTCTGAGATTCTTGCAGGTGTAACTCACAGGCGCTCTTCCTTCCTGAAGTGGAATTTACAATACAATGTTTCGATTGGTAATAGTGTGCCTTTTAAATCTTATTGATATTTATTAAGCAGAATTTACCATTTGATCAGCCGGTCAAAGTACTGAAAGGCTTGTTTTGGGGGAGAAGATCACATGAAAACAAGGTTACATAGGGAAGTAGTCTGGCGGACAATACTTTTGGCTGTCATCATCTGGGCTCTCGGTGCTCCGCTTTGCTTTGCCGGGTCCGATGTCTGGAAATTTGTGATCTTCGGAGACACCCGTCATCCTGATCCGATGACGGCGACGGGCGTCAGCCACAGACTTCCTGAATTGTCACAGGCTATTGCCGCGGAAAAACCTGAGTTGGTGTTCTTCTATGGCGATTTTATTAATGGGTACTACACCCATAAACACTCCCCGCTCTTTCGGAAATACAGACTCCAGTTCGACAACTGGCTGGCAGCCATGAAACCTGTCTATGACCGGGGCATTCCCGTTTATGTCATCCGCGGCAACCATGAATATGGCGCCGAAGGCCTGCCCGATCTCGAATTATTCAGGATCTACGAGGAGTATTTCGCCAATAAAATGCCGCAAAACGGGCCGGAAGACGCCAAAGGACTGACATTCAGCGTCGTCCACCGGGGGGCAAAATTCATTGGTCTGGATCAATATGTCGGGGAAAAAGGGGAGGTGAACATGAATCTGATGTGGCTAAAGGCGGAACTTGCCAATAACTCCCACCCCTTCATCTTTGTCTATGCCCACGCCCCTGCCTTTCGGGTCATGAAAGCGCGGTCACATCCTTTTGATTTCTTTAACAATCACAAACAGCGTGATACGCTCTGGGGAATGTTGAAAGAGTATCGGGCACCTGTCTATTTCTGTGGCCACGATCACCTCTACAGCCGCAGCCAGAAGGACGGGATTTTCCATGTTTGCGCAGGAAATGGCGGCGCCAACGCTCAGGATTATGATCCAGCCCAGGTAGATCAGGCATTGCAGAATCTCTATCCTACGATCCCAGTGCCAAAGGAAAAGGCAGGAATCGCCTTTATGGTCGTCACCATTGATGAACAGGCCGGGGTTGCCGGGGTTGAAACCAAACTGCTTCAGGAAGATGGCCGCATCATCGTGGGCGACACTTTTTCCATTAAGGCGCGCCAATAAAATTGTATCAGCACCGGCTGATTTTGATTAGCACAGGATAAAATATGAACAGAAACTTCATTATTATTGCCATCGTAATCGTTCTTGCTGCGACTATGGTCCTTGCCGAAGATACGAGGCTTCAAAAACATACAGACGAGACAATTGCTTATCTGTTGGCTTTCGTTGCCAAATCCGATTGTACCTTCATTCGGAACGGTCAATTCTATACCGGTAAGCAGGCATCATATCACATGAATACCAAGCGTCAGTATTTCAAGGACAAGATCGCGACCCCAGAAGATTTTATCCGGCTTGCTGCCACCAAGAGTATTCAGACAGGTGAACCATACCTGGTCAGGACAAAGGAAGGAAAAGGATCACGTTGTGACGAGTGGATGAAGCAGGTCCTGGAGGAGTACAGAAAAACCAGTAAAGACAACGAAGAAAAGAAAAATTATGGCTAACAACGGCATGCAGGATAGTGCCCTGACCACAGCAAATTCTAATGCCATGTGTTCTGCCCTGTTTCAGACAGTAATGGTTATCAAAGGTCAGGCGAGCTTTTCGGGTTCCCCGGCAAAGCCGGGGGCTTACCGAATTTAGTTAATTTCCCACTCTTGTACTTGAGGGGGATATTATGCCATAAATAAGGACCGTTAGTGGCCTCCCAATACGTCAGGAACTGCCATTGTGTCAAGAAATGCGCTGGCCGGTAAGTTGAAGACGTTGTCAGGCGCTTCTTTCTTTATGTTCTTATACTCAACGCTCCATTTTCCATTTGCATTTGCTATCTTTACGGGGAAACGTATGTCTGTTGCAAACCACTGATGATATGTCTCGTTCTTGCCCCCCTGTTTTACGGTAACCTCATACTTTTTAGTCGGATGACCGTCTATAGCTGCAGTACCAATCTCCTTTCTGCTTACTTCACCGAATATCTTTTCCTCCGTCCATGGTTTCATGGCTGGTGTCAACTTTGCCTCAATATATGTATTCTCAGCACTATTGACCTGCCACAGCAGACCCTTATCCCCCCTTATAATCGTGTAAACAGGTGTACTGCCTTTTTCCGTACGGCACTTGTTGTCCTTTAAATAAAGTTTGCCCTTTCTCGTAATTTTCCCTTCCTTTGTGATCATGTCTGCCGTAATGTCAATTGCAAATGCGCATGAAATCATTGCAATCACGAATAGGAGCGCGCACCCCGATACTGTCAAAGACTTTTTCATTACCTTCCTCCAGTTTAGTTGATGAGATATCGATACTTTAGGGGTTGAACAATTGGTTTCATCTTCTTTGCCCCTTAGAACCGACCACTATAAAGAGCCGGCCTGACACACAGGCAGGCTCTTTTGATGGGCTGCTGATACAAAAGCTTACTATTTACACTCTCCGACTGAACCGACCTTGCATCTCTTGCCATTGGTCCACGTTGCCTGATCAAAGTAGGTCTTGCTAAAGTTTGCCTTGGACACATCGGCACCGGACAGATTGGCTTCAAAGAGATTAGCGCCGGATAGATTAGCGCCGGACAGATTAGCCTTGGAGAGGTTTCCGCCAAATAAGGTTGAATTCGATAGGTCAGCCCCGGATAAATTTGCGGAAGAGAGATCGGTGTAACTCATATCCAGATTATTCAATTTTGCCCCTGAAAGGTCACACTTCTTGCAGTTGTTTGTTTTCTTCAGGGCCTGAACCTGCTTTTCATCAAACCCGTAAAGAACCGTCAAAGTAACAAAAAAACAGACAACAGTTATAACAATGGTCAAAACTCCTTTTCCTCTACACATAAAAACCTCCCGTTAATTTATTTGAAAACTACCAATAAAAAAAGCCACTACCTGAAGACATTGCTTCAGGTGGCGGCCCGACCATCCGATATATTTACCTCCAGAGACATGAAGCATCTCTGAACCCATTCAGATATTCAATTGTAAGTTTTCTCTATAGCATAAATACCCAATAAAAAAAGCCACTACCTGAAGACATTGCTTCAGGTGGCGGCCCGACCATCCGATATATTTACCTCCAGAGACATGAAGCATCTCTGAACCCATTCAAATATTCAATTGTAAGTTTTTACTATGTCATAATATATCTATATAACCTTGAGGATAAGGAAGTCAAGTCTTTTTTGAAAATGTAAAGGGCTTAAAAATACACTGCTCTCGCTTTCAGTTGGCATTCTTTATGTGTGTTGGCAGTATCGCCTTCAACGTCAGCAGGTGATGGCTACGTTTTCCAAATTATCCACAAGAAGGTTCGTAAAACTAAGCAACAAATATCAAAATAGATGGAGTTTCTTTTAAAAGGACTGAGAAAGGTAAGCAATGTGTGAAACAAGGGACACCCAGAGTTGATTAGCTCGCAAAAACATCACGGGTTTCATCTTTATTCCGCCTCGCAAGGTTGCTGCGGGCTTCATGCCATATCTGGCTATGAGTGTCCCTTGTTTGCAGTAATAGCACATGAAGTTATATGTGTCAAGCAGCCCTTGCAGGACGCTCTACAGTGAATAAAACCAATAGAGGCTATAGGATTTTGGACGATGAGGACAATCCATTGCTGCATGATATTTGTCCTTGAATGCAAATCAGGGATTAAAGACCCAACGATGTTATATATCTCTCATAAAGTTTCTTTTTCGGGGTTTTGCCGGCCATGAAATCCCATGGAAATATTTCATTCTGCCCTCGCTCGCGTAACACATAGAAATTCAAATTTACAGGGCTCTCCTTCATGATACGGGAAAAACTTTCTTCTCTGGCCAGGCGAACGATCAAATCGTTCAACCTTCTGTCTCCCCGGGACAGCACTCCCTGAAGAAAACTGTACTTCAGCGATTCGTGGGTAAAATAGGTATTATCAGCCTTCCCGAGTTCTCTCTTCAGCCAGCCTATTTTGTTCTTCAGTTCTCCCATATCCTGCATGGGCAGCCACTGGAATGGCGTGGATGGTTTCGGGACAAAGGGGCTCGCATGGACGGTAATACTCCCCACAAACCCCCTTTTCGCCCCTCTTTTCACCATAATGTGTTTTACATGTTTAACCAGATTTACAATACCTTCAATGTCACTCAGGGTCTCACCGTAGAGGCCGATCATAAAGTATAATTTCAGATTAAAGGGCTTTATGGCGAGGATGCTGTCCATTTTTGCAAACAGCGCTTCATCTGTGAGGGGTTTCCCTATGGATTGGCGCAATTTTTCCGTGCCTGCTTCAATGCCGAAAGTGAGTGTTTTGATTTCATCCTCCATGAGCTCAATGAGGGAAAGGGGGGTTTCATCAATTCTAAGTGACGGGAAGTGGACACGTTTTCCGGCAGCTTTCAGTTCCTTTACAATATTCACTATGGAGGGATGGAAAGAAACACCGCCACCGATAATACCAACATCGTCGGCCCGGGTTGTAAGTGGAACGATGCTGTCATAACTGAATCTATATGTATTGCCCAGGAGGCAGAAAGGGCATTGCGAGGGACAACCCCGTGTGCCCTCCACGAGTAACATGTTGGAAAATTCTGTTTCCTCCGCGATAACAGCGGATGTGCCGAGGTGTTTCCCCTTATAATGCCGGGGGGTTACAGAAAAGGATGCCGGAATGAATGTCTGTATGGTACCGTCATCACCGTATTGCACACTCAATTGTTTCGGGTTGTACACCCACGGGAAGGCGCTCAGTTCATTCAGAACGTCATCGCGTTTTTTTTCTCTTAGCGCCATATACCTTTCCATAAAGTCGGGTACGGTGGCCTCAATGTCCCCCATCAGAAAGAGGTCGAAAAAACAATGAATGGGTTCCGGGTTGGACATCACGCAGATACCGCCGGCAACGATGACCGGTTCGTCCTCTCCCCGTTCAGTAGCATGAAGTGTAATATTTGAAGATCGTAATATTTTTACAATATTTACATAGTCAAGCTCATAGGAAACAGTAAAGAAAACTATGCGGAAAGATGAGAGCGCCCGGCCGCTTTCTAATGAAATAATGCCGCTATTTTCATCAAAAAAACACCTTTCGCACACAATTTCAGGCGTATCGTTGAGTGTTTTATAGAGGATCTGGGTGGAAAGGTTCGACATGCCGATATAGTAAGCGTTCGGGAAGACCACGCAAACCGGTATCTTGCCGCCCCATTTTTTATGAATTGTTCCTTTTTCCGAGGAAAGGAGTTCCCTGCGGGTCAACCCGCCCTTGTTGAATTTATCCGGAGATTGGTGACGCACAGGGTTTAAGCTTACCTTCTGTACTGGATCAGTCCGCCTGTTTTCTCAAAAACGTGGGGATATCGTATCTGTCGTCATCGATATCAACATTGTCACTTTTTGCTTTTATCTCTTTATAATCAATGACAACCTTTTTCTTTATAAAAGGTGGCACCTCCTGATCCTCGAAAAGCCCGCTTCTGCGTAAATCTGGAACCGTATCCTCATCAACAACAGCCCTTTCTTCAAAACCGGTGGCAATTACCGTTATCCTCATGGCATCATCCATGGCATCATCATAAACGAGTCCCCAAATGATCTTTGCATCTTCGTGCGCCTGTTCCTGTATTAATGATGAGGCTTCGTGAACTTCATGGAGTGTCATGTCTTTATTTCCCGTTACGTTAATCAGAACGCCCCTTGCACCATGGATTGAGATGTCTTCGAGGAGCGGACTCGATATGGCCTTCTGGGCAGCTTCACGGGCCCTGCTTTCTCCGGATGCCTCACCAATACCCATAATGGCCATTCCCCTCTCGCTCATAATTGTTTTTACATCGGCAAAATCAACGACAACATGGCCGGAACCCACGATAAGGTCTGATATACTCCGCACGGCATTGAGAAGCACCTCGTCTGCCTTCAAAAAGGCCTCCATAATGGTCATATGCTTACCGCCAATAGACAGAAGCCGCTGATTCGGGATAGTAATCAGCGAGTCTACCCGCGTTTTGAGCTGGGTAACACCTTGCTCAGCCTGGACCATCCTGTCCTTTCCCTCAAAGGCAAAGGGCTTTGTAACAATTGCCACGGTGAGGGCGCCAAGCTCTTTTGATATCTCAGAAATTACCGTAGATGCACCTGTGCCCGTCCCGCCTCCGAGGCCGCATGTGATAAAAACCATATCGGAGCCTTTCAAATGCTCTGTGATCTTGTCAATATCCTCCTGTGCCGCTTTCTTCCCAACTTCAGGATCTGCACCTGCACCAAGACCTCTGGTGAGTTTGCTCCCGATCTGAATTTTTACCGGCGACTTGCACATGCTCAGTGATTTTATATCGGTATTAACCGCTATAAATTCGACCCCCTGAACGTTGGCATCAACCATATTGTTTAATGCATTACATCCACCACCACCGATACCAACAACCTTTAATTTTGCCGAAAACCCGCTACTCTCGTCCATGTAAAACATTTTGCTCATCCCACACCTCCCTAAAAGATTTCTTTAAACCATTCTCTCATTCTGTTGAGTAATTTTTTACTATCCACCAGCTTCTTAAACTTTTTTCTCCCTTCGTACCGCCCTTTCTTAACCTTCACGTTTTTAAAACCATAAATGAGAAGCCCTACCCCTGTTGCATAAATAGGGTTATTCACCACATCTACGAGGCCGCCGACACCCATGGGAGACCCTCTCCTCGTAGGCAGATTAAAAATATTTTCAGCCAGCTCGGGGATGCCCTCAAGGTTTGCACATCCCCCCGTGAGCACCACACCTGATGCGAGGAGTTTTTCTGATCCTGATTTCTTAATCTCATCGTAAATCATTGATGCGATTTCTTCAACCCTTGGTTCTATTATGTCTGCAAGCGTCTTGCGCATAAGAGTCCTGGGTTTCCGGCCTCCAACACTGGGAACCTCAATTGTTTCGTTGGATCCAATCATGTTTGAGAAAGCACAACCGTATTTTTTCTTGATCTTTTCCGCATCGTCGAGGGGGGTCCTCAGGCCTATGGCGATGTCGTTTGTGATATTGTTTCCTCCAAAGGGCAAAACAGACGTATATTTGATGCTTCCGTTTATAAATACTGCAAGGTCACATGTGCCGCCACCGATATCGACAAGACCAACGCCAATCTCTTTTTCCTCGGGCGTTAATACTGCCTCTGCCGAAGCAAGCTGTCCGAGAATAATGTCATCCACTGACAACCCTCCGAGCCTGCAGCATTTAATAATATTCTGTGCCGATGAAACACTGCCTGTAACGATGTGTACCTTAACTTCGAGCCTGACCCCGGTAATCCCTATGGGGTCCCTGATTCCATCCTGGTCATCAACAATGAATTCCTGAGGTATAACGTGGAGAATCTCCCTGTCTGCAGGGATAGCCACTGCCTTTGCTGCATCGATTGCCCTCGTGATATCGTCAAGTTTTACTTCCTTTTCTTTGATGGCCACAACACCGTTACTGTTGAAGCTTTTAATGTGGGCGCCGCCAATCCCTGCCATACAGGATTCGATCTTTATGCCCGCCATCAATTCCGCCTCTTCAACGGCCTTTCTGATTGAATTAACAGTGCTGTCCATATTTACAACAACACCTTTTCGTAAACCTGTGGAAGGATGGGACCCAATGCCTATGATATTAACCTTTCCTTCTGCGATTTTTCCCACAACAACGCATATCTTCGTAGTCCCTACATCAAGGCCTACCAGCAGTTCGTCTTCTCTCACCATCTTACCCCTTCCTTTCCTGGATGATTGCGCCTCTTTCGAATCTCGCATCGATACACTTAATGAGAAGACCCCTCTTTTTTGCATCTTCGAGAACGGCAACCGCCCTTTTCAAACGTTCCTTCTGGTCTTCCTTACCGAGTATGATCTCTACCCCATCGCCCATACCGAAAATGGTGATGTTTCCATCGTTATACGCCACTTCGGATACAGCGTCTTTTTTTATTACCCCTTCAGTAAACCAGGCATTGACTTCCTTGTAAAGGCTCTTAACGTCCGTCTTCTCTTTTGCATTGATAATGAACATTCCTCTGATGTCGCTTCTTGCGAGTTGCTTGTAAGGCTCTCCATTTTCATCAAGAACATTTACTTCTCCGCCGGTATTTACCCACAGGGCGGAGGGCTTCTTTTCTTTCACATCGATAATAATGGAAAAGGGGTAAATCCTCTTTATCCTTACCTCCCGGACAAAGGGGTGTGAAATAATGGCTTCCCGCATCTTCGAAGCGTCAACGCTAAAGAGACTCTCTTTTAAATAGGGGGTTATCCTGCCCATAATATCCCCGTCTTTTAACTGCTCATTTCCGTTGATTTTTATGTTTTTTATGAAGAAAAAAGGCTCATCTTTAGATAATATGTACACCAGCGTGAGCATGGACAGTATGCACACAGGTATGATAAAACACATGGAAAGAATCTTTTTCATGTCTTTAAGGAGGCTCCTTTTACTATCTCTTCCACAAGTTCGTCGAATGTTTTCCCCAGGCAAGCCCATGCCTTGGGCACCAATGACGTTTCGGTCATGCCCGGTGATGTATTAATATCTATCACCTGAGGCACACCATTATCCACAATCATGTCGACCCTTGCACAACCGGAAAGCTCAAAGGCCTTGTATACTTCGGATGCAAAAACTTGCGCGCTTTTCTCCACAGGTTTCGCTATCCGGGCAGGAACAATATATTCTGTCATGCCCTTTGTATATTTTGACTCAAAATCATAAAACCCTTTTAATGGTTTTACCTGGATGACAGGGAGGATCTCTCTGTTCACTATCCCTACCGTTATCTCATAACCTTCGATATATCTCTCGATCAAAACCTTTTTATCATATTTCAATGCCTGTTCGATGGCCTTCGCTGCCTCTCCCCTCTTGCGCACAACGGATATACCGATGGTGGAGCCTTCGTTCGCAGGTTTCACAACAAAAGGAACAGGGAACTTCGGGGTCTTCGCACTGTTACAGATAACATATGCCGGAGTGGGGAGCCTTAAACCACTAAGAATAAGTTTCATCAGCACCTTGTCAAGCGAGATCGATGAGCCGAGGACGCCTGAGCCTGTATAGGGGATGCCAACCATTTCGAGAAGCCCCTGGACAGTACCGTCTTCACCCCATTTTCCGTGAAGGGCAATAAATGCCACTTCAACCCTTTCTTTCTGCAACCTGTCCACAAGATCAATGTTTACGTCTATCCCCACCGCTTTATACCCGCTTCTCAGCAAGCTCTGGAGTACAGCGCTGCCACTTTTCAGGGAGATTTCCCTTTCAGAGGATTTCCCGCCCATCAGCACGCCGATCTTTTTATCCCGTATGTTTTTGCCGCTTTTGGTCATAATTTACCGTTCACGTTTCACTATGCGCTGCCCTATTCATCAAACCCCCAGAGTTCAACCTCTTCGCTCAGCAAAACACCAATTTTTTCAAACACCTCTTTTTTTATTGTATCAATGAGCATCTTTATATCCTGTGCTGTTGCATGACCTGCGTTTACAATGAAATTAGTATGTTTCTCCGACACACAGGCATCGCCTATCCTGAAACCCCTTAACCCCGCCTTTTCAACAAACTGCCATGCAGACTCCCCGTTGACGCTTTTAAAGATGGAACCCGACGAAGGATACTCCATGGGGTGTCGTTTCCTTCTTTCTGTATAGACATACTCCATATCAGCGGCGATTTCCTTTTTATCCCTGTTTTTCAAGTAAAAGGTAGCGCTCACTATGCATTCAGAGGGTTTTACCGGTGATGTCCTGTAGTCAAACGATATATCCTTTTTTGCGAGAGGGGTTATTTTTCCATTATTATCCACAATGCGTACCTTCTCTAAAACATCTGAAATAGAGGCACCAAAACTTCCTGCATTCATTTTAATCCCACCGCCTACGGTACCCGGTATCCAGTAAAGTCTTTCAAGCCCCGCAAGCCCTTTTTGGGCATTATCTTTAATAAACCCCTTCAGGGAAACCCCTCCTGAAACATCAACAAGGGCGCCATCCTTTACCTTTTTATGCTGAGAGGACCGCATTCTCGTTATCCTTACCACCGCTTCTCCAAGACCTCTATCGTTGACAATAATGTTCGTAGCGTTACCAACAAACCGGTATTTGATATGCTCATTTTGTAAAACCCTTATCGTATTTAATAAATCCCCTTCGTTTAATGGATAAATCAGATAGCTGACAGGGCCGCCCACCCTCATGGAGGTGTATCGTTTCATAAGGACGTTCTGTAATACCGCCCCTTTTATTCCCCATTTTTCCGGTTTCTGCACCGTTTATTCTCCTGCTTTTGTTTTCCATTCTTCTTTGAGTTTTTCACATATCTTATTAATATCACCTGCGCCGAGGGCAACAACCACATCCCCACTGCGGGCAATTTCTAAAATTCGATCCCTCGCATCCTCCTTCGTTGGAGCAAAGATCACATGTTTATGACCGCTCGTCCTGATCCTCTCCGAAAGGAACATGCCGGTTATGCCTTCGATCTTTTCTTCAGAGGCAGGATAAATTTCTGTGACGATAAGGATATCAGCCTCATTGAATGAAGTAATGAATTCATCCATGAGGGCCTTTGTTCTTGTATACCTGTGCGGCTGAAAGGCCACAATAACCCTTCCCTTCCCCATGTTTCGTATTGCCGAAAGCGTAGCCCTTATCTCGGTAGGATGATGACCGTAGTCGTCAATGAGGGTTATATCGCCGCTCCATTTTATTTCGAGCCGTCTCTGTATGCCCGAGAAGGTCTTCATGGCTTCCCGAATCGTCTGGAATGGTATGTCAAGTTCTATACCAACCCCACAGGCAGCAAGGGCATTGGCTACGTTATGTGATCCCTGGAGGGATGCCACCACTTCACCAAGATCTTCCTCTTTATAGAGGACTTTAAATCTCGTTTCAAACCCTTCATATACAACGTTTTTTGCCCTCAAGTCGGCCTGTTTCGAGAAACCATATGTCATGTACCTTCTCTTTAAATAAGGGATAAGGGCCTGAAGGTTCGGGTTATCGATGCAGATAATATCGAGCCCGTAAAATGGTACCTTATTGAGAAACGCGAGGAAAGCAGACTTTATTTCATTCATATCTTTGTAGAAATCAAGGTGCTCCATGTCTATATTGGTTACCACCGCGATAGTGGGGTAGAGGAGGAGGAATGTACCGTCGCTTTCATCAGCCTCTGCAACGAGATACCGGCTGTCACCCAACTTTGCATTACTGCCGAGACTGTTTAATTTCCCGCCTATCACACACGTGGGATCCATCCCTGCATGGCCGAGAATCGTGGAGACGATGGATGTTGTCGTTGTCTTACCGTGGGAGCCTGCCACAGCGATGCTGAATTTCATCCTCATCAGTTCGGCAAGCATTTCAGCCCTTTGGATAACAGGAATAAAAAATTCCTTAGCCCTTTGGATTTCAGGGTTATCCTGCTTTACCGCCGATGATATGACCACCACATCCACATCCTGAACATTTTCTTTTTTGTGTCCGAAAAGTATTTTTGCCCCGAGTTTTTCGAGCCTGTCTGTTGTGTCTGTCTTCCTCAGGTCCGACCCTGTAACAGTGAAACCAAGGTTCAAAAGGACCTCAGCGATACCACTCATCCCTATACCACCGATACCTACAAAATGTATTCTCTCTATTTTATGAAAAACCATATCAATCCTCTGAGTAAAGGGGATCCTTGACCCCTAATGTTTTGCTCCAACATTTTCGTAAATATGTCCAATAATCCGCTCCTCAGCATCATCCACGTAAAGCTTACCAAGGTTTTCACCCATCTGCTTCAGCAAAACACGTTCATTCATGAGATGCCTTATCACTTCATGGAGTCTTTCGCCGGTTGCCTCATCATTGCCAATCACATACCCGCCACCGATACTTTCCACGTGGTACGCATTTTTCCACTGGTGCTGGCCAGCGGAAAAGGGGTACGGGATAAGGATGGCAGCCTTTTTAAAATAGGCGAGTTCGAAAATCGTCGATGCCCCTGCTCTCGAGATAACCACATCGGAAAGGGTATAGTATTTTCCCATATTATCGGTAAAAGGAAAAACCTCATACTTTATGCCCGTCTTTTTGTATGCCTCAAAGATCCGCTCATAATCTTCTGAGCCGGTCTGGTGATACATGATGGAATTTTTATAACTTTCCATATACGGCAGGAGTGTGAGTATAGCCTCATTGATGCTTCGCGCCCCCCTGCTACCCCCGAAAACGAATACTGCAAAGGTATCATCTGCCTTCGATTCATGGCTGGTCTTCAGCCTTTTTCTCACAGGGTTTCCTGTATGATAGACTTTACTGCCCTTGAGATACTGTTTTGATTCCTCAAAGCTGGTGAAAGTGCATTTTGCAACTTTTGACAGCATTTTATTGGCAAGGCCGGGTTCTGCATTTTGCTCGTGTACAAAGCCCGGTACACCAAGAAAAAAACCTGCCAGCACAACCGGTACAGAGGTGAACCCTCCCATACCGAGGATCGCGTCGGGCTTTTCCTTTTTGATCAACCCCATGCATGTATATATACCGTGGATGAGGCGGATTAATGTAGCCATCTTATACACAATGCTTCTCCCCAAAAATTGACGGGCATCCGCAAATAGAAGCCTGAACCCGTATTGGGGGATAATTTTACTTTCAAGGCCGTATGTTGTGCCAATAAAGACCACGCTGTTTTTACCCTCTTTCGCCTCAAATGTCTCTGCCACAGCAATACCCGGGAAGATATGACCTCCTGTTCCGCCGGCAGAGATTAAGAGCTTCATGCACGTTCTCCTTCAGTTTTCAACATGATACCGATGAGCGGGGCAATAATAAAAAGGCCGATGAGCGGTTGATACAATAACCCCATTGATAATTTGAACCCCAGCACCATTGCAATATCAACAGCAACGTACAGGAAGCCAAAAAAAGTTAGCAGTTTACCCATGGTATTCTTTTTTACAAAATCGATAAGATTTACAGCAAGAAAGAGGAAAGATGTGATGAGCAGAAAATACCGTTCCATGTCGTTTAGCCTTACCCCGCCTCCCAGAATGGTGATACCTTTAACAAGGAAAAAAATTATAATGATGGCTGTATAACCCGCAATAAAAAGGATTGCACGGTTACGCCCCACGATAAAAAGGAAAAGCATGACCGTGAAGGCCATGGGGAGTATGAAGATTGTCTTTCCTATGATGTAAAGATTGAAGGCAAGGGAGAGAAAAAGTATTGATAGCGCCATTGTCTCCTTTGCAAAGTCTTTCTTTTTTTCATCCATAGCAATGAGAAAAAAGGTGATGCTGTAAAAGGAGACAAAAACAACGAGCGTATCAAGGGGGTACGGTAACTTTACTGTGGGATAGAAAAAAAGACCCGTAGTGGCGGCAAATGACAGCAGGATAAAGGGGTATTTCATGGCCATGACATATTTTGACGGGAGACGGTAGATTCCATAAGCTGCTGCAAGGCCTGCACATATCAAAAGCGTCTTCACGAGGGTAAGCTCCCGGAAAAGGCTATACAGGAGAAGCGCTGCAAGTATATAGATACATGCTTTCTTCACATGGACTCCACTATCTTCTTAAAAATATTACCCCTCTCTTTATAGTCCTTGAACATATCAAAACTGCTGCACATTGGTGAGAAAAGGACAATATCACCTGTGTCGGCAATCTCGAACGCCCTCTCTGCAGCACTGTTGAGGTCTTTTTCCATATAGGTCTTTGCAAATTCCCCCAGTTCATCCGATATCCGTTCCTTTGCCTCGCCGATGAGAATCAAGCCTTTCACTTTATTCATAAGGTCTGAAATGATCTTATAGCTTCCGCCCTTGTCTTTTCCGCCGGCAATAAGGATCACCTTCCCCTCAATACTCTCTAATGCCCTGCGCGTAGCATCCACATTCGTAGCCTTTGAGTCATTATAGAATCTCACACCATTCAATTCCCTTATTGGCTCAACCCTGTGGGCAAGGCCCTTGAAGTTTCTCAAAACCTCTTCAACAACCTGTTGTCCGATGCCGTAGATATGGGAAACGAGAAGCGCTGAGAGGATGTTTTCAGTGTTATGGATACCGATAAGCGGAGATAAATTCCTTTTATAAACAAATTCCCTGCCGCCCAACCGCACATACATATTACCCTTATCAAAGAAGGCGCCTTCATTCAGCGTCTCGCAGGTGGTGAAAAAGAGCTTATTGGCTTTTATATCATAAGCGGTTTTGAGGTTTCCGTTTAATACTGCATGGTCAATCTCTGTCTGGTTTTCAAAGATTCTGTATTTTGCCGTTATATACTCCTCATAGTTTCTGTATCTGTCCAGGTGGTCTTCTGTGATATTCAGTAGAACTGAGGTCATCGGGTGGAAGGTCTCAATCGTTTCGAGCTGAAAACTGCTGACCTCAAGAATAACATATTTTGCCTTCCTGCCTTCTAACACATAGTTAAAGAGGGGATTCCCAATGTTGCCCCCAACAAAGACATCACCATATGCCCTTGTAAATATCTCGCCCAAAAGCGAGGTTACCGTTGTCTTGCCGTTTGTCCCCGTTATGGCGATGATGGGCTCCTTTACGAACGTGGAGGCAAGCTCTATTTCGCCTACTACCTTAATGTTCCTTTTTCGGGCCTCTTGAAGCTCCGGAAGTTCGCTGTTCACGCCGGGGCTGATCACAATTAATGGATGGGAGAGGAAATCATCCGTCCTGTGCCCGCCAAAATGTCCCTCAAACCGAACGTCCTTAAGGTCTGTCAAGGCGGCCATCAGGTCCTCTTCTTTTTTTGTATCAGTAATGGTAACCTTCTTTCCCAGACGGGCAAAAAATTTTGCAGTCGCAATGCCTGTTGCCCCAAGACCGACTACTAATATTTTATCCGGTAAATTCATATGTCCCCAATATAGCTAAATGCCGCATTTGTCACCGTAGCTTAAGCGTGCTAAGCGCAATCAGTGCCAGTATGATCGATATAATCCAGAACCTCACTACTATCTTTTCTTCATTCCATCCCTTCAGCTCAAAATGATGGTGTATCGGGGCCATTCGAAAAACCCTTTTCCCCCTCCACTTGAAGGAGAGCACCTGTATGATAACAGACAGTGTTTCCATTACGAAGATCCCGCCAACTATAACGAGCAGGATTTCCTGTTTTATGATGACAGCAATCGTCGCAAGCGATGCGCCCAGTGACAGCGATCCCGTATCCCCCATGAAGAGCTCTGCCGGATAGGCATTATACCAGAGGAAACCAATACCTGCACCTATCATTGCCCCGCACAGTATGGTAAGCTCGCCGGCGCCTTTCACGTAGAATATCTGGAGATACTGGGCAAATTTTATATTACCTGCAATATATGCAAAGAGCATGAAGGTGGAGCAAACGGTGAGGACAGGACCAATGGCAAGTCCGTCGAGACCATCGGTGAGGTTTACCCCGTTTGATGCCCCCACTATGATGAAAACACCAAGGATTATATAAAAAACACCAAGGTGCGGCGTGATGTTCTTAAAAAATGGTACGGTAAGTTCTGTTATAAAACCTGACCTTGAATACAGAAAAGCGCTTATGAGGATAGCGAAGAAGACCTGAAGGAATAACTTGGTTCTTCCCGAGATACCCTTGCCGTTCTTTTGGCTTCTTAGTTTCTTTATATCATCTATGAATCCAATACCTCCGAAGGAGAGTAAGGCAAACGTTACAATCCAAATGTAAGAATTCTTTAAATCCGACCACAAGAGTGTCGGTATTATCGTGGAGACGAGGATTACAAACCCTCCCATTGTGGGGGTTCCCTGTTTCTCAATGTGTCTTTCGGGAACATCCTCCCTTTTTTCGCTCTTTATCTTCCATTCATGGAATTTCCTTATGGCATATGGTGTGAGAAAAAAGCTTATAATAAGGGCAGAGAGGATCGCGAGAACGGTCCTGAAGGTAATATATCTGAATACATTAAATGCTGAAAATGTCGTATGGAGCGGATAGAGAAGATAATAGAGCATTTAAATAAGCGCCTCCACAATCTCTTCCATTTTTAATGCCCTTGAGCCTTTCACGAGTATCACATCCCCCTTTTCAACATGTTTTGATACGTACTCTATAAGCGGTTGTCTGCTATCAAATATCCTCGTATTGGTGTTGTCCAATTCCTGAAATGTGTCTTTTACATGTTCGCCCATCAATGCGACCATGGGGATACTGTTCTCCCTTAAAAATCTGCCAAGCTCTTTATGGTAGTAAGTGGTGTTTTTCCCAAGCTCTTTCATGTCCCCGAGAATGACTATTCTCTTTCCCCTGCATGGCAGGTTAAGGAGCGTCTTGATTGCCCATTGCATGGAAGAGGGGTTTGCATTGTACGTATCGTTTACAATCATATATCCTTTTCTGGACTCAACGGGCTGGAACCGCATCGAATAGGAATCGAACGATTCTATGGCCCTGGCGATATGATTTATGCCAGCGTCGATCGTATATGCAATAGATGCCGCAGCGAGGACATTATACAGGTTGTGTATCCCCAGAAGACCGGTCTTTGTTTTTATTGTGTCGGATGAGAGTTTCAGGCTGATATTATAACCCTTCCAGCCCAAATCCTCTATGATGGCAAGATTAAAGTCCGCACTGTGAATAATCCCGAATGAACTGAGGGTCTGTTTTGTGCCATTTTTATAGCGGGTTGAAAGATAGGGATCATCGGCGTTCACAAAGATTGTCCCTCCTTCTTTTGTACCCTCGAAGAGGCTCAGCTTTTCTTCAAGGACGCCGTCAAGATCAAAAAGACCCTCCAGGTGCGAAGGGTTGATATTCGTAATGAGCGATACATCCGGTTCTGTTATTTCGGCCAGTGTTCTGATTTCTCCCTTACTGTTCGTTCCAAGTTCAAAAACACAAAACTCCGATGCCCCCTCCATGGAGAGGATACTCTTTGATACCCCGATGATGTTATTGTAATTTTTCTCATTGTAATGAACCGGAACATTATTTTTTATAATATGGATGAGTATTTCTTTTGTCGTGGTCTTTCCGTTGCTTCCGGTAATGGCGACAAATTTAGCTTTTGACTGCCTTCTTTTGTATTTTGCAAGGTCGATAAGGGCCTGGAGTGTGTTATCCACGAGAATTATGGTACCTTTTGCACTCTTTGCTATATCTTCCCGCCCCTTTTCACAGAGGCTTCCGCCCTGGGACTTATCACATGCCAACGGAATAAAGGCATGGCCATCAAAATTATTTCCGGTAAGGGGTATGAAAAGTTCGCCCTCCTGGATACTCCTGGAGTCCGTTGAAATTGCGGTAAAGAACTCCCTTCCTGTACTGAGAGGGGTACCTTTCACCGCCTTTACAATCTCGTCAATGTGCCACATTGAAAAACTCCTCAACAACCTCTCTGTCACTGAAGTGAAATACCTCATGCCCGATGATCTGGTAATCCTCATGCCCCTTGCCGGCTATGAGGAGGACATCATTATCCTTTGACATCCTGAGTCCTTCGAAAATAGCGTCTTTCCTGTTTTCCACAACCTTATAGGAATTTCCCTCAAAGCCCTTTGTAATAGCACCGATGATTCCTGCCGGGTCTTCGCTCCTCGGGTTGTCCGTTGTTATAATAGAAAAGTCTGCGAGGCGCGAAGCAATGTTGCCCATAATTGGCCTTTTTGCTGTGTCCCTGTCTCCCCCACACCCGAAGACAACGATCAGTCTTCCCGGTTTCAAGCGGCATAGCATCTCGAGCACCTTCTTTAATGCATCCGGCGTATGGGCATAATCGATGAATACGGAAATGCCTTTCGTGTTTTTTGCCCGTTCCAACCTTCCGGGCACACCTTCTAAGGCCTCAATCCCTGCAACGATGTTTTCACGGGGTATTTTTGCTGTGTACCCGAAAAGACTGGCAGCAAGAATATTAGAGGCGTTGAAGATACCTATCATAGGTGATGTAATAGAGAATTTTTCACCCATGAGTAAACACTCAAGGCGTAATCCGTTTATGTCTTCAACGTAACCGGAGAGGTATGCATGGGTATTTTTTGAGAGGCTGTAATAAAAGGTCTTCACGGGTACATCGGGAACGAATTCGCCCATATAAGGATCATCCATATTCAATATGGCGTATTTATCATCTTTCATGCTCTGTGGTAAATAATGCTTAAAAAAGAGTCTTTTGGCTTCCCTGTAATGTTCAAAATCCCCATGATAGTCAAGATGGTCATGGGTAAGGTTCGTTAAGATGGCTGTATCGAAATTAATACCCTCTACCCTTTTCTGGTCCAGGGCGTGGGACGATACCTCCATCACCACAAATTCCATATTTGCTGCACACATATCGTGGAGGAGCCCGTGTAACTCCTCGGCGCCCGGGGTCGTATTTTCGGCCTTTATGGTACGCCCGTCATATCTGTAAGATATTGTTCCTATGAGACCCGCTTTCCTGTCTGAGGATTTCAGTATTGATTCAATGAGATAGCTTGTCGTTGTCTTTCCGTTTGTCCCGGTGATACCTATCGTGGTGAGCTTTTCAGAAGGGAGACCGTAAAATCTTGACGCTACCTGTCCGAGGGTTTCTCTTGGATCTTTCACAACAACTGAACATTGAAAAGACTTTGAGGGTTCTCTGTCCGCAACCACAGCAACTGCCCCTTTTTCAACTGCATCTTCAATATATTTTTCGCTTTTATCGGTGGAGAAAAACATGTACCCTTCCTTCACCTTTCTGGAATCTTTTGTAATCCCTTTCACCTCTATGCCCATATCGCCCTTCGTGAACATTACAGGCAGTCCATTTATTAATTCTGACAATCTCATCTAAAAGCCTCTTTTACCTTAACCCTTAACCCTTTTTTTTATTTATACGTTTTCCCATAAATAACACATTCCGCTTCCCCTCGAATCCTCTCAAACGGCCTTGGATATTGTTCAGCTATGTTACCGCTTCCCATAATCTTAATCTTTGACGTATGGGTAATGAGCTTTTCAAGGGCCAGCTTTGAGGGAAGGTTAATCAGGTTCGGCATCAGCCACTCCTGCTCATCTTTCGCATAGTGACTCCTTGTGTCTGTTTTCATACGGACGAACGTGTAATTACCGTTGTGTTTCACAATACCTGTGCCGCTTACAACAAATGGAAAGAGCCTGCTATAATCTTCAGTGACATGGTTATTATAGGTGGCCAGCAATTTCTTCTTTTCCACGAAATATCCTTTTCCAAGGACTATATCCTCCCCTGAGAGCTCTTTGTTCAGGGTAATATCTTCTTTTTTAAGAAAATTAAGCATATGTTTTGTTCCCATTGCCTTTGAGAGGTTTTTTAAACCTTCTTCGTCCTTGTCTTTCAATATATCGAGCGGTTTCTTCCAGGTAGTATTACTGTTGCTGCCTCTGCTCGCGGAAATCAACCCATCCTTTTCTATGAGCCCTTCCTTCAGGGCAAAACAGACAAGCGGAACCGATATAAAAAGGGACGGCTCAATCTGATCCTCCTCAGGTATAGGGCGTTGCTCCGCCTTTTGGGAAATGTGATGCGCAGCTACATGCGTTTTTACAGAAACAACCTCTTCAACCTCTTCAATTGTTTTATGTGCGTTGCCCTGACTCGCCATACTCATGCTTTTCGATCCGGAATTCTGCCCTTCAGAAATCCTTTTAACGGATAATTTATCCGGAATTTTTGCAGCAACCGAAGCATATAGCAAGCATATGACAACACAGACAAAAAAGGCCCTCCTATTAGCCTTTTTTTTCATCTCAATACCAGTACCTCTTCTTCCTTCGGTTTTTTTAATCCAAGTCTTTCTTTTGCCTTAAACTCAAGATATCTTGCCCGCGTTATCACGGAAAGCTCCATCTTCAGATTGTTGTTGGCTTCTATGGTCTCCCGCTCTCTCATGAGCCGATCAACCAGTTCATCCCTGAGCTGGTTACTGGACCCCTTCACCAGAAACAGCACGAAAATGCAGCCGATAAAAAAGCAAACAATTAAAAAGGTGGACCTCAAACTTCTGTAGGTTGGTTCGCCTTTCACAGAGACATAAAGCCTCTCCATATGCATAACCCCCGGGTTTTTATTCTCTCTCTGCTACTCTGAGCTTGGCGCTCCTGGAACGCGGATTTTGTTTCACCTCAGACCGTCCCGCTTTTATGGGTTTTTTTGTGATGGTCATGAGCAGAGAAGAGGTTTTGAATACATTTTTTACTATCCTGTCTTCAAGGGAGTGGAATGAGATAACGCCTATCCTTCCCTGAGGAGCAAGCACATCGGCCGCATCTGTAATGCCGGTGGTGAGGTTTTTTAACTCGCTATTTACCTCTATTCTAATTGCCTGAAAGGC